>NC_020409.1:2785000-3060410 GCF_000341895.1 Pseudodesulfovibrio piezophilus C1TLV30
GGCAAAATGACCCCGTAAGTTCGCGAGAAGGGGTACTCGAACGTGTGATGTAATTTACTTATTGAGCACGCTTGAGGCGCAGTGAATCGGGGGGGGCGACTGTTTACTAAAAACATAGGTCTCTGCTAAGTCGTAAGACGATGTATAGGGACTGACGCCTGCCCGGTGCTGGAAGGTTAAGAGGTGGGGTTAGACTTCGGTCGAAGCTCTGAATCGAAGCCCCAGTAAACGGCGGCCGTAACTATAACGGTCCTAAGGTAGCGAAATTCCTTGTCGGGTAAGTTCCGACCTGCACGAATGGCGTAACGATCTCCCCACTGTCTCAACCAGAGACTCAGTGAAATTGAATTCCCAGTGAAAATGCTGGGTACCCGCGGAAGGACGGAAAGACCCTGTGCACCTTTACTGCAGCTTGACATTGGTATTTGATTAATAATGTGTAGGATAGGTGGGAGACTTTGAAGCATGCTCGCTAGAGTGTGTGGAGTCACCCTTGAAATACCACCCTTTATTACTTAGATATCTAATCCAATGCCGTCATCCGGCTTGGAGACAGTGTCTGGTGGGTAGTTTGACTGGGGCGGTCGCCTCCCAAATAGTAACGGAGGCTTGCAAAGGTTCCCTCAGGCTGATTGGAAACCAGCCGTTGAGTGCAAAGGCATAAGGGAGCTTGACTGTGAGACAGACATGTCGAGCAGGAACGAAAGTTGGTCTTAGTGATCCGGTGGTTCCGCATGGAAGGGCCATCGCTCATAGGATAAAAGGTACGCCGGGGATAACAGGCTGATCGCGTCCAAGAGTTCACATCGACGACGCGGTTTGGCACCTCGATGTCGGCTCATCACATCCTGGGGCTGAAGCAGGTCCCAAGGGTACGGCTGTTCGCCGTTTAAAGTGGTACGCGAGCTGGGTTTAAAACGTCGTGAGACAGTTTGGTCCCTATCCTCCGTGGGCGTAGGAGAATTGAAGAGGGTCTGCCCCTAGTACGAGAGGACCGGGGTGGACGAACCTATGGTGTTCCTGTTGTCACGCCAGTGGCATTGCAGGGTAGCTATGTTCGGTACGGATAACCGCTGAAAGCATCTAAGCGGGAAGCCAGCCTCAAGATAAGTTCTCCCTGGACATTAGTCCCTAAAGATCCCTTGAAGACTACAAGGTTGATAGGCTGGAGGTGTAAGCAGCGTGAGTTGTTCAGCTGACCAGTACTAATAGATCGTGCGGCTTATTTTACATTAATGGAATTCTCTCTTCTCCCTATTGACTTATATATTTGAACCCTTCCGGTTCACCAGATTTTCTTGGTGCCCAAGGAGGAGGGGGTACACCCGGTCCCATTCCGAACCCGGTAGTTAAGCCCTCCATCGCCGATGATACTGCATGGTAGCGTGTGGGAAAGTAGGTCGGTGCCAAGGAATATTTCAGCCCCTGATTCATACGAATCAGGGGCTTTTCCTTGTTCTTCTTCCGAACACCCCGCCACTTATCCCACCAGTTTCCAAAATCTGAAACTTCCCCGGCATCGCCAGCAACAAACAGCTCACTTGTTTTTCCAGTTCGTCCCCACGTACTCCGCACTCCCCGTCCACACACAATGCTTTCCCACACTAAGTTGACCCTCAATACAATGACTGAATACCACAGAGTCACTCTCGTTTTAGTGCTCTCCTCGCCACCTCCAGAGACCACCCCTCCCTGTTCGCTTCAGAGAGTGAACCAGCAACTCTCCGCGTCCAGACATATCCCCATGGAAGGCGCATCTCCCCACTGCCGTCGCCAATGCCCTGAATCGCCACTAAACAGCAGCGACAATACATAACAAAAAGGCAGAGGAGCAGCGATATGGAGGATCATTTCTTTTATGGAAGGGGTTACTCAAGCAAACGGATCTAGACTTGAGACCTGAAAGTGCTTCCCGGTTCGGTTCTTTTTTTGTAATGAGGAATCATGTTCACACACGCAATCACACGGAGACCTTCACCTGAAATGGTGAACGGGATTACCACCGCTAACTTGGGGACGCCGGACCATGATCTGGCCTTGAAGCAGCATGATGCTTATTGTTCGGCTTTGTCTAGCTTGGGGCTTGCCGTCACAATACTTGAACCGGAACAAGGATATCCAGACTGTTGCTTTGTGGAGGATACAGCTGTTGTTTGCCAAGATGTCGCAGTGATCGCCCCTTTGGGGGCACCGAGTCGTCAAGGAGAGCAGGTCTCGCTTGAACCTGTGTTGGCTGGTTTCAAGCCACTTGTACGAGTTGAATCCCCAGCCAATTTTGAAGGCGGTGACGTCCTTCAAATCGACAAGATGTTTTACGTCGGGTTGTCCAGGCGGACAAACATGGCAGGAGCTGAAGCTCTCGGAGCTGCGGTCAAAAAGTTTGGGTATGACTGGAAGGCTCTTCCTTGTGGGCCAAGCTTGCACTTCAAAACCGATGTCAACTATATTGGGAAGAATACTCTCTTGGTCTCTCCTTTTTTCGCAGAGTCCCCTGTTCTCGCGGGATTTGATACCATCGTGGTTGAAGATGAGGAAGCGTATGCCAGGAATTGTTTGCTTATCAATGAGACCGTTTTGGTCCCTAAAGGATTTCCCAAAACGCTTCAAGCGGTAGAGAAAGTGACTTCCTCAATCATTGTTTTGGATATGTCCGAATTCAGAAAATTGGATGGCGGACTCAGTTGTTTGTCTCTTCGGTTTTAAGGGATTTGGAGTCACAGGAAAAGGCCGCTCGGTTGCGAGCGGCCTTTCTAGAGTTTTATATTCCTGTTCTAATATTCATCTACTTTCTTGGGCAGTGTGACGAGCCAAAGTTTCGAAGCGGCCTGTGTAGGGACCAATTCTACCTTGGTGTCCACAGGTGTCCCCTTGTAACTGACCTGACCTGTTGAATCGACAGTATAGGCAGTGATCTTCTTGACGGTTTTGCCATTGTCATCCTTGACTGGGTTGATGACTTTGTAAGTAAAACCAAAATCGTTATCTGATGTGATGGCGAGAGTTCGCTTGTCTGGCAGGAGTGCTACTCCTTCCGCTTTGCCCGGTTTCCATCCAAGGTCTTTAATATCCACGATTTTCGTTTTTTTAACGAAATGGATGCCCATATCCTCAAGAGCTTTTTTCTTATGAAGTGTTTCGAGTTCCTTTCCATCGGATGTCTTCATACCTGAAATATCCGTCGCATCGGCAATATCAATCACATAGAATGGGATACGAGTTTTCCCATCAGCATTTTTTCCCCGTTCAATCAATATGAACTGGGTCTCGGAAAGCGCATGAAGATCACCAATTTTTGCATCGCGGGAGTGTTTGTAGTCATCTCTGTTATGCGGGTACGCATACTGTTTGACGGTTCCTGTTTCCGGATCAAGAAGGAGAAGACGAATAAATGTCGCTTTTGATTTTTTGATTTTTCCATCGACATCACAAACTGATTGGATCGCAGTCAGTACTTTGTTCGAGGGAGTCACGGCTATGCCTTCGAAGCCTCGGTTGGGTTGGCGAGAAGTCGCTATAGCGGGCAGCTCTTTTCCTGGGGCATATTTCTTGAGAATACGACCAGTATTACTGTCTACCTTGGCGATAAAAGGGCCGTATTCATCGCATATCCATATGGTATGTTTGTTTTGGCGATCAATGGCGATGCCTTCTGTATCAAGTCCATCTGAGTCAAAGTCGAGTTTGGTGAGGGAATCATCAAGGGGTGTTTCTCCGGTCGACCCCACGAGTCCCTGCGGGATTGGACGGCCACTGATCGGCACCATGTTTTCATTTTTCAGTGAGATGAGGCTGGAAAGAACAGCTTTGCCGTCGTGCACCCGAACTGCGCCGAACGATGGGGTGTACTGAGGAGTGGCAAACATTTTCGTTTTGATCTTTTTGCCACTCTCCTCATATGTCGGTGCATCGGCATTCGGTCCACGATCGCTAATAGCATAGAAAACTCGGGCACCGTCAGCGGCCTTGCCGACATAGCACAATCCTGACCCTATCCCGAGGGTGAATCCTTGAGGGAACCTCTTTGTATAGACTCCGGAATAGGGAACCATAAATTCCTTGGGGATTTCAATATCAAATTTTTGGATAACGGGTTCTGCCGCAAGGACTGAACTGACGGAAGTGGACAGAGTGATGATGAAAGCAATCAGAAAACGAAACATGAAGAACCTCCTCGTATAATTTCTCATCATATACTGCGAACGCGCTCCTTGATCGTGACGATTTCGAGGAGATTGTGTTTTTATAGGCATAATAAAAGGCCGGACAGGAAAAACTGCCCGGCCTTGAAGAGGGTTGTCCAGTTTAGAAGAGTCCTTTGATAAAATCTCCCGGTGTCTTTGGGGTTTCCGTGTCTGTGTTTTTACTCCCGCCAAGGATGGAATTTCTGAGTGTTTCCTCCAAGCCTTTGGTTCCCTTTTTGAATGTCCCTTTGAAGAGCGCTTCAGCCAGGGCCTTGGTGTCCAATCCTATCTGAGGTGCGTCCAGCGAGCCTTTGATAGAAATGGGGAGGGGGAGTCCTGTCAATTCTTCGATAGAAGCTCCATCCTGGCCTTTCAATGTGCCAACGACAGTGACTGTGCTCAGGTAATCGACTGTATTATCGGGCAAGTCTGCCCATCCTTTTCCCGTGACACGAAGTAATGGTGATTTCATGAGCAAATCGTTGTTGGTGACATGTCCTTGCCGGATGTTGGCGCTGCCAAGCAATTCGGCAAAATCGGTTTTCTCCGATTGATCGTCACTGGTGGTTTTTCCCTTGAGCACATTAAATGCATTGCGGATCATCTTGGCAATGTTGATGCCATTGATCGCTCCGTTGGTGAAAGCGAAGGATGCTGTGCCGCCGAGACTTTTTTTGATGGTGTCAGGGGTCAGGCCGGAACCGACAAGATCATATTTGACGACAGTTGTTCCGAGGAGCGGATCTGTTCCGGTCATATCTTTGAGTAGTGGTCCCGCTTGAACATCGGTAAGCGTGGCCTGTTCCTTCCATGAAGCCAAACGGGGATTCGCATTGAGGATGGATGAAGCCTTGAGGCTGCCATCGTAGAGTTTGGCCGAAATCGGATTGCTGGTGACAACCCCGTTGCTCGCTGTGGTTTCGCACAGGATATCGGTTACAGTCAGATTCATGGCCTTGATTTTCCCGATTGTGATTTTTGACGTCAGATTGAGAGAACGAAGAGCGCTCAAGTCGGGTTCGACTGCCGGAGATGGTGTCTCAGTCTGTTTTGTCTGCATGGACGACTCTTCGGATTGCTCTGCTGCCGGTGGCAGATAACGATCTACGTCAATGGCATCAATGTCGACGTTGACCTCCAAAGCCGGATGAGCAAAGTTTCGGACTGATCCGTCAAGAGTGACGGTGGTGTCATCCAACTTGATAGCCAGAGACTCGAGCGAGGCAGAATCCGTACTGCCCAAGAGCTTGAGAGCTGCGCTGACTTTGGTCAACGCAGAAGGGTCTGTGGTCTCAAGCGTGGTTCCTAAGGATTGTAGGACGGCTTTGAGGTTTGTTTCGGTCAAATTCAGTGTCGCAGTATAGCTGATATTTTGTTGGCTTGTCGTGACAAAGGCATTCCCGTTGAGGTGAAGCCCCAAAGCGTCCATGATAATTTCGTCAAGCCTGATTGTCCCAGCCCCGTGGTCAAGAAGGACGACCGCACTGAATTGGGGGCGAGTTTCTATTTTAGGATCATCAAGTTTCAGGTCAAATGTCAGGTCAACGGGTGTGGCTATCCCATTGCCGACCTCTCCTGTGATGAGATCGAGATTGGTCAGGGAGAGTGTTTTTCCTGAGGCCTGGTCATCATAGAGAACCGTGGCATTGGTAATGGTGACACCCTGCACGGACAGTTTTTGCAGAGAGACACCTGTTCCTTCGTTTTCGTCTGTGGCAGCGGCTTCAGGAGTTGGTTCCGTGGCTGCTGGTGTGGATTCGTTATGTGTAAGGTCTGCCCAATTGGTGACGCCCTGTTTGTTGACGGCAAGATTCAATGTGAATCCATCGAGTTCAACTTGACCGAGAGTTATCTCCCCTGAGAAAAGAGGCATGATCATAATTGATGCGGATGCCTTGTTGATACTGAGCATTTCAGCCGGAGCAAATCCCTGACTGTTTCCCAGGGAAACCGGTCCGACTTCAAGGCCAAGCCAGGGGAAAAAGGTGAAACCTATATCTCCCTGAAATGTGAGTTCTCTGCCTGTCTGATCTTTGACCACCTGGGCAATTTCGGCCTTGTATTCATTGGGGTCCACGGTTGCCACGAGAATGACCGCCGCCGTGATCAGAAGAAACAGGAGTACTCCGACGATAGAGAGTCCTATCTTAATTGGTTTGTTCATGAGATCTCCTTAAAAAAGCTTTTGCAGGAGGCTCGAAGCTGAAGCTGCGCCTGATGTCCTGATTTCTTTCTCCTTGACTCCCATGTAGTAAAACATGCCGTCCAAGGTCTTTTCCGAGACGTAATCCACAGGGTCAAAGAGAGTACTGTCCCCACCGGTCAGGGTTTGGGCAGCCATGAGCGGCTGGAGATAGGAATTGACCCCTGCGGATTCAATGCTTTTGGTCACAACGGGTGTAACCATTGTTTTGAGACTATCGCGACTCTGTGATTCAAAAAATTGCGTGATAGCTGTCTCCCCACCGTCAAGCAGGTCGGAAGTTTCCGTGATATCCGTATCGCTGATGGCAGACATGATGAGATCACTTGTCTCTGGAACGGAGTTTTCAGCAGCGGTATTGAGAGCAGAAAGCAGGCCGGATGAATCGCCGCCAAGGCTGGTCAAGGCGCTCAGCCCACTGGGGAGTGACAATGCTGTTTCTGAGTTTTGCGAAAAGCCGCCCGCTGAACTGAGAATGGAGGTGCCATAGTCTGTTCCCTGAGAAAGGACTTCTTTGATCCCGGAGACGGCTTCGGAGGATGTATAGGATAGGCCTGATTTCTTGGCCTTTTCGTCAGCCATTTCTGTGCCGACTTTTTTAAGGGTATCTGCCCAACCGGCGTTGGCCGACTGGGTGGGGGTGAAAAAGGGGACGATCACAAAAAAGGATAAAAGGAACATGTAAAATTTCGGTTGCATGGCGACTCCTCGCTGTATAGTTGCGTTGATACGAGTCTTAGCATGTCCGAGATTTTCTGCCTAGCGGAAGGAACGATTTTCTGCTTCGGAAACACAGTTTTTCTATCGCATGGCAAGCCCCTTGATAAGTCCGAAGCATCCGGCAAGCATCATATCTCCACCAGGTGCCGGGAATGAGACATCGTATCCGCTCAACATGGATCGTCTGGGACCCAAAACATATGTCGGGCGAAAATTCCCTGCCTCGGGCGGGAGGTCAAGCGTCAGGCATCCGTGCCCTTTCTCTTCGAAAACCTGATCAAATGAGAGACAGCCGCATCGGAAGTTTTCAAGGTCAGCCCAGAGTTTGGCCCCATCGACGCATCCGGTGTGTTGTTCATAAACTCCATGTATGCGCCCATCATAAAGTAAAAATGCAATGAGGTGAGAATTGCCGATATTGACGAGAGTAATACCGGTGTCCTGGCTATGCTTTTCTATTTCATCGACAAAGAGTGCGCCAAGAACCGCTGCTGCACCGGTGTCAGCCACCGGTCCACCATTGATGTCTTCCTGAAGATCGACAAGGCGGGTCAGCATGGGGGGGGGAGTGTCATAAACCAGTGCTTCCGGGTGGCCACCCATGTCAGTGAGCAGGGACTGCCAGAGTTTGAACCGCCCCATGCGATTGGATTCTCCCGGATGGAATCCGTGGTCCTGTGCGCAGGCTGTGATGCTGTTAGGCCAGGGTAATTCTGCCGCTTCCAGAAAATTGCGCCACCATTGTTCATCAAAGTCAGTCAGGAGAACCGGAGTGAAGCCGTCCGGGCACGTCTCGCTCAACTGAATCCCGGAACCGGAAATTCGGGTCAGATCATCGGCTATGGTATAAGCTGCACTTTCGCTGGAAGCGACTTTCAGCCCGGCCTTTTG
This sequence comes from Pseudodesulfovibrio piezophilus C1TLV30, assembly GCF_000341895.1. Classification (NCBI taxonomy): domain Bacteria; kingdom Pseudomonadati; phylum Thermodesulfobacteriota; class Desulfovibrionia; order Desulfovibrionales; family Desulfovibrionaceae; genus Pseudodesulfovibrio; species Pseudodesulfovibrio piezophilus. Next base: position 2,792,996 of record NC_020409.1, read on the forward strand.
GTGTGCCCTGATGAATCGAGTGACTCCGCCACCCATATTTCGACCGTGCAGCCAGATGTTTTCCTTGTGTGTGGTGAAAGTCGCTATTCGTTTGCCGACTTGGAGAGCAGGGGATGGGATGACAAATTTGGGGCAGTTCTCAACCTCCATGTCGGGAGAATAGAGAAGAACATCTTGAGTGCCGCTACCGATATCGAGACAGAGAGTGGTTTGTGACATGACATTTCCTTGTTTGTTGAGCAGGCACGGTACAACCGTCGGCCAATCTGGGCAAGTGGGGATATGGTATTTGTGATTTGGCAACAAAGTCGGAGGGCTGTTGACTCCTGGACAGGACAGCGTACCATGCAGAGATGTTGGTATACGTGATATATGTTTTCCTTTTTATTGCTCTCGGTGGCCCTCTTTTGCGCTACACGGGGTTTATCATTTCCAATTGGCGTGCAGGCACTCTGGGCGACATTCGAAAGCGATTCAACGGACTTCTTTTCCCCCTTCTCAAAGGAGTATGGACTGCCGGGCTGGCTGATCTTTTTGTTATTCCCCTGTACCCCCTCGGTTTTTTGGGCGGCAAGGAAACTCTTGGAGAAGACACGCCGGTTTTATTGGTTCACGGTTTGTTTCACAATGCCTCTGCCTGGTTGATTATGAAGCATCGCTTGCGGGAGGCCGGAATAGTCAATGTTCATACATATCAGTATGGAACCATGACCGGCGATTTCCAGGGAGCAGTGGACGGACTGCGCGCTCGATTGGATGTCCTGTTGCGTCGCCATCCAGGTGGGACTGTTGCTCTTGTGGGGCATAGCCTCGGAGGTCTGGTGATTCGAAAGGCCATAGGTGATCCACGTTATTGGGACCGAATCGCAGGGGTTGTGACTCTTGGCTCCCCGCACGGAGGTTCGGACCTTGCCCATTGTGGCTTTAATGCGATGGCTCGGGGATTACTCCCAGGCGGCACCATACCCGTTGCTGCCAGTGCGGCACCAGATGCCCATTGCCCGCGGCTTTCGCTCTTCTCACCGGTCGATGATTTCGTGTACCCGTTTACTTCTCTCCAAGTGAACCGGGAGGGGTGGGAGGAATCGCTGTGTTCTCCCATGAGTCACGTCTGGATGCTGTACTCCAGAGAAATTTCCGGCATAGTGATCGATTTTTTACGGGGCATCGGCTGTCAGGCTGATGACAGTGGTGATTCGCTGGAGGCTTTTTGAGAATTTGCCAAAGAAAGTCCGATTCGGCTTTCTTATGTCGTCTTGAACTTCTCAGAGTCGCTCTGGAACAGGACTTTGTGTAAAAAAAATAGACGTGAATATGGAGGAATACCACATTCACGTCTGATTTTTTTACGCGTCTGGGATATGATACCTGAATTTCTGTGGTGAATTCGGACTGTCCTTCTTGAGAGGGATAAATTAACTCAAGACTTCCAGAATCTTTTCCTTGAGGGTCTCTGGTTTGAACGGTTTTGTTACAAATGTCGTGACTCCGGCCTTTTCAGCCATGTTTTGCTGGGAGGCTTCGGACTCCGTCGTCACCATGATAATAGGAATATTCTCGTAGCCAGGAGTATTGCGCAGCTTGGAAACCAACTCCATACCATCCATGACCGGCATGTTCATATCTGTGATGACAATATCAAATATTTCTCCCTGCTCGACATAGTCGTAGGCCTCTTCACCATTTCCGGCGATATATGGGGAGAATTCAAGATCGGTCAGGATGGCGCGATGCATGGCACACATGGAGCGGGAATCATCCGCAGCAAGGGCTTTGCGAAGACCGGAGAAAACAACCGGCAATGTATCGATATCGGCCTGTGCCCTGTCAGTGCCTATCTCCTTGAGGAGATTCCTGAATTCGTCGATTATGTCGGAGTCTTTGGAAGTGTTCAGGGCATTGATCAAGGCCTTGCCCGCTTTTTCATCTTCGTACAGCGCCTTGAAGATGGTCGTTGCCTTGGATGAAATAACCGCTTTGGCGAGCTTGGCTCCTTGGTCATCACCCTTGTCTATCAGTTTGGTCAAAGTGGAGACCATGCCCGGATTGACATGTTTTTCCAGACCGCCGATGACCGCCATGAGAATGAGTTCGTCTTCTTCCTGAAGGCCATCTACCAGACAGATGATCCCTTTCATTGTTCCGATGCGACCAAGTGCTTCATACACGGCATAGCGAACATTCAGATCTTCTGCCATTCCCTTGTCAAATGCGGCAACAAGTCCATCTGCTCCAGATCTGTCTCCGACAAAACCAAGAACATTGGCGCAGAGAATCTTGTCATCCGTGCCGCCTGATTCAAAGGTCTTGAACAGTGCGGGGATGGTTGGTGCACCGATGGAGGTCAGGGCATCGGTTATGATACGTCTGACTGTGGGATTCTTGTGGTGCAGTTTCTCAACCAGGAATTGGATGGTATCTTCCCGTGAGAATGTTGCCAGGGCTTCGACTGCTTTCCATGTGGTGATATCGCAAATCTCGTAGCGGTCAGGGGCTTCGCTTTCAACGATCAAGGTCTTGAAAGAATCAATGGAATCAATATCTTCAAGTTTTCCAAGCGCTTCGATGCAGGAGGATTTGATGAACGGGTCCTCGTGCTGGAGGTGGGTGCGGAAGACCGGAGTTGTTTCAGGGGCGGCTATGCGTGCCAAGGAGGTCAGTACCTCCATCAGGCGGTCTGCATCTTTTTCAGCTTTGGCAATATCCATCAACGGCCCGGCCGCGTGCGAAAAAGCATGCTCCCCTGCAACCCTGATGCACAGGATACGGTATCCGTCATGATCGTCCGTCAGGCCTTCTATGACCTTATTTTCGTTGCCGGACAGGACTGCATTGAGTGCATTGACCACCATGTAATCTATGGAGGTGTCACCCACTGGGGCCTTCAACAGTTCCACCAAATCCGGTAAGGTATCAGGGTCTTTGCTGCCGGATATCTCGTTGAGGATCGTGATTTGATCCAGGAATTCTTTGTTACGGAAATCGTCTAGTGTCGCCATGTGAGTCTCCACGAGTTGTCGTGCACAAAGGGTCTATTCGAAACAAAACTCGATGGTGAAGTTGCCGTCTGGTGTCGTGAAGGGGATCGCCATGATCGGAGCCTTCGCCATATGTGAAATAGTGTGGTTGTCACCCATGACCACGGTGGGAGTGGACCCCTGAAAAACAAGGCCTCTTTCTGCCAGTCCCGCACGGGCCTGGCCTGAAATCATGTTTGTCAATTCGCCTACGGCATCCTTGACGTCCTGCATGATATCTTCGATCTCATCGCCCAGCATGTTCTTGACGATGGCGACCGCACATCCTCGGGAAAAGGATAGGGAGACACTCCCATTCTGTTCTCCGGTGATGCCGACCATGCCGGAGACATCGCCTGCGGCGAGATTGTCCTTTTTCACATATGGGCGGCCGACGGTTGGCTTGATGAAAGCCATTGTGGACAATACATCGACTGCTGCTTTGATAAAGGGCTTTGCCAGTTCAACGTTCATGCTGCTCTCCTTACAGAACTCTCAAACTAGATAGACGCTGAGGTGTTGACACCTCGAAGCGATTTATGACGAATGCTGCGAGTCCTTCCTCGCGCCGTGTGAAAATACACAGCCTTTGTAATGTAAATACGTATCGGCTTCGAGATGAGGGGTCAAGTCATGTATATTAGAAATATCGGTTTGTTGGCAGATTTTGACTCGCTGGGATTCAGGGCTGCTTCCTGTCTGAAGCTGGAGGAGACTCTTTGGGAAGAGGCGAACCTTTCTTTGCTCCATAAGGTCTCATGATCGGCCAATCCCTCCTAGAGAGTGGGAATTCCCTTTTTCAATCAGCTGTAGGCTTTGTTCTTTTCCCCTTTTTAAGGCCATGGCTCCGGTCTTGTGACCTGACAGCTTCTTTTCATAAAAGAGTCATTCAGGTTGTTTTTTGGAGCGGTGTTGCGAAACTGGACTTTTTTCTTGCTGGACTTATCATATGGGCACACCCTTTTTGACAAAGGGTCGCTCCCCCCCTCCTGACGAAAGGGCGGAGGTTCCTCTTCTCACTCGAATTTTTTAACCGCAAGGTGAAGCATGAGCACGTATATAGTCCACCCTATCTGTATGGGGACCAAAGAGTTCGACAAAGGAATGATGACCTATCAGCAAGGATACGGCACACCGTATACTATTCCTATTTATACCTGGTATATTGAGGGAGGGGACAAGAAAATTCTTGTGGACACCGGCGAAATGCAGCCCATTATCTCCGAGGAACGAGAAAAGGCAATCGGGGGCAGAATCTACACTTTCGAGGAAGGGCTGGACAAGTATGGTCTCAAGCCGGAAGATATTGACATCGTCATCCATACCCATTTGCATAATGATCATTGTGAAAATGATTATAAATGTGTCAATGCCAAGGTGTATGTGCATGAAAAGGAACTGGAGTCCGCATATAATCCTCACCCCCTGGATTTCCGCTATCTTGAGGACTACATTGACGATGTGAAGGATAATGGGCAGATCGTGACGGTGAACAAAGATACGGAAGTTGTTCCCGGTATCACCATGATCCATACCCCGGCCCATACCTTGGGCGGCATGTCTGTCAAGGTCGAGACCGACAAAGGCTCAGTCCTGATCTGTGGTTTTTGTACCATTCTCGAAAACCTCGAACCTCCAAGGGAAGTCAAGGCCATGGAGATGGAGGTCATTCCGCCCGGAACCAATACCGGCCCGGCCGATGCTTACGATATCTTGCTGAAGGCCAAGACCATGGCTGATTATGTTCTGCCTCTGCATGAGCCAAAGTGGGCCAGTATGGAAAGTGTCCCTGAATAAAATGACAGTGCGCTCTTTTTGATGACAATGAGCAGTGAGAAAAGTCGACCTTGTGTCGGCTTTTCGTTTTTCTTGCCATTGTTGCAGGCATAGGAGTAGCGTCTGCGTCATGTCGCCCATAGCTCTTGCCATCGCACCCATTTTCGGATTGATTCTCCTTGGTTTCATCCTGTTCCGCCTCGACTTTCCCGGTACGAATTTTTGGCCGGTTTCAGAACGACTCACCTATTATGTGCTCTTTCCGGCTCTCTTGGTCGGAGGTTTGGTCGGGCGGAATTTTGATGATTCGGCAACAATGTTGGCTGCCGCAGTATTTCTGACTGTATGCTTTGCCGCAGGAGGCCTGCTGTTTTTGCGTTCGTTACTCAAAATGACCGGGCCAGCTTTTACATCTGTTTTTCAAGGAGCTATCAGGCCTAATACCTATGTCGGGTTATCAGCTGCGGCAGCCCTGCTTGGGCCACATTGGATGGCCCTGTCGGCTGTTGTGCTTTTAACGCTTATTCCTCTTGTCAATGTCCTGTGTGTCCTTGTTCTCAGTCGCCATGGAACCCCTGGTGAAGGGACGAAACGGATCGTATTGGAACTGGCCAAAAATCCGCTCATACTTGCCTGTGTCCTCGGTTTTTTTCTGAATGGTTTTAGTGTCCCGATCCCTTTGGTCCTGCATGATTTGCTGTCTATTTTAGGGAAGGCCGCATTGCCTCTGGGACTTCTGGCTGTGGGTGCCGGGTTGCGTTTTGATGGCGTCAGGGAGCAACTTCTCCCTGTGACCATTGCTTCGGGTGTTCATCTCATCCTTCTTCCATTGGTGGCCTGGGGACTTTGTGTTGGCTTGGGCGTGGAGGGGAGTGCTCGAGATGCGGCTCTTATCTATACTGCGATTCCCGTTTCGGTTTCAGCATTTATTCTGGCCCGCCAGATGGGGGGTGACCATCGTGTCATGGCTATGATCATTACCATGCAAACGGTCCTTTCCGCAGTGTCACTCCCTCTGGTCCTTGCTGTCTTGGGTTCCGGTTCTTGAAAACCCCTTGAAACCGTGAGAAAATTGAGCGACTATCCTGCAAATTTGTTGCATGGTTCTGAAAGGAGAAAACAATGGCGAAAGATTTCAGGAAATATCTTGTTGAAGCATCCCGACACGAAATGTTTGGCCGATTCTTCAAGGAGTTGCAGATCGGTTTGAAAATCGTGGCTTCATTCCAGGCGAGTGCGACGCATGCTTCCGAGCCTGCGGAGACCTTGGATGATATGGAAGCGTATACCAAGTGGGAAGTGAGTTTGCGGCAGGTCAACAAACCTATTACCGTTGTTCATATCGGTGCATGGACACATCTGCAAAATCAGGATTGGGCCAAATCTTTTGATAAACCCGAATTTCAAAACTGCGTGACGGCAGAGTTCCTGTCGGTGGAAGAGGCGCAGAAGTGTTTTGATGCTGTAATTGAATACGCCATGGCAAATGATCAGCTTGATTCAGAGGATGACATTCGTGTTGTTGAACCGGATGAGAATCTCAAGAAAGCAGGCGGCTGTGGTGGGTGTGCAAGCAAGAAAAAAACAGAGCCAGCCACAGCTAAGTGAAGTGGATGGGGAAAAGGTATCATGGCCTGTCTCGAAGGAGGCAGGCTTTTTTTATCCGAAGAGAGCGGTCAGAAGAACAACAAAGCCGAGGGCAGGAAGCAGGTTGGCGAGTTTGATCTCGGTAAGCTTGAGCAAGTTGATGGCGATGCCGACGATAAGCAGTCCACCACATGCCGTGACTTGAGCAATCATTATTTCGGAGAAGTACTGTTGGAAGAAATTCGCGCCGATGGTCATGGCACCTTGATAAATCAGCACCGGGATGAAGGAAAAGAGAACGCCGGAACCATAGGTGGCAGCTAGAGCGACAGAGGCAAAACCATCCAGAATGGCTTTGGTATAGAGAACGGTCGGATCACCGCTCATGCCTTCTTCGATCGCACCGATGATGGCCATGGCTCCGATGCAATAGATGAGGGAAGCCGTGATAAGCCCATCTGTAAATTGAGGATTTCTCGACTTGATAAGTTTTTTGAATGTGTTTCCCAATCTTTCAAACGCGGTGTCGAGTCGGAGGAGTTCCCCTGTGATGCCGCCCAAAAGTACGGCGAATATGACGATAAGTATATTTTGAACTTTGAGAGCCATTTGAATGCCGATGAGCAAGACGCTGAGGCCGAGGCCCTGAAAAACGATCGCACGGATTCGTTCGGGGAAACGGGATTGCAACCAGCATCCGATGGCTGATCCTCCGATAATGGCGATGGCATTCACTATTGAGCCGAGAGGGAGCATGGCGTGTCCTTTTCATTCAAAGAGGAAAATACGTTGGAATGTGCTAGCACCAAGAGTCTTGGCTGACAAGGATTATGGCAAGAAGAGCTGCTGTTTGAGAGAGTCGTCTTCTGCTGTTTTTCGATGCACTGTAAAAAGACAGCAGCTATTGAGTGTTGATTGTCACAAGAGTGTTGACATTCAGCCCCACCCTGACCTATGAAGAGCGCTCCCGTGCCAGGGTGGCGGAATTGGTAGACGCAGCGGATTCAAAATCCGCCGGCTTCACGGCCGTCGGGGTTCAAGTCCCCGCCTTGGTACCATATGAGAATCCGACAACGCCCAAAGTTGTCTCTAAAGCCCCTAATATAAGGGGCTTTTTCTTTGTCTGTTGATCTAGTGCTGTCCAGCTAGGTCCATTGACATACTCACAATTGTGTGAGTAGGCCTGTGAGTAGATCGGGAGAATCAAGCCAATCTACTCACATTGGCAGAGGAGGTTTCTTATGCCCCTGACAGTCAAGAAAATAGCATCGCTGAAACCGAAGAAAAAGCTATACCGTGTGGCAGACGCCGAGGGCCTTTGTCTTGAGGTTACGCCAACGGGTTCCAAGTTGTGGCGGCTTCGTTATCGTTACAACGACAAAGGCAAAATGATGGCCTTGGGAAAGTTGACGGATGTTGACCTTGCACAGGCTCGTGACGAATGCAGAAAGTGGAAGCGGTGTTTACGGGAAGGCTTCGACCCTGCGCTTGTAAAAAAAGAAGAGGACGCGAGGTCAAGCGGCAAGGATAGCTTTGAAACTGTCACCCGTGAATGGTTTGCCAAGTTCAAGCAAAAATGGGCTGAGCAAACCGGCGTTCGGAAACTAGCCCGCCTTGAAAGTCATGTTTTTCCATTGATAGGTTCTCTCCCCATCGACAAGGTGGACGCTCCACAAATACGCCGCGTGGTTCTTCGTCTTGAGAGTCTGGAAAAACTTCACACTGCCCACCGTGTAAAAAATATCATTGGCGAGATCATGCGTTACGCTGTCGCAATGGGTTTGATTCTACACAATCCCGTTCCTGACCTTGCCGGAGTCTTGCCGCCTACCAAAGAGATACACCGAGCTAGCATTGTCGATCCTAAAGGCATAGGTGGCCTTCTGAGGGCCATAGACGAATATCAAGGGAGCCTTGTTACTCGTTGCGCCTTGAAACTTGCTCCAATTACGTTTGTACGTCCGGGGGAACTTCGCCATGCCGAATGGTCGGAAATCGATTATGAAGGCAAGGAGTGGCGCATACCTGCCGAGAAAATGAAGATGAAGCGGCCTCATGTTGTTCCGCTTTCTCGTCAAGCTGTCGAGGTATTGAAAGAGGTTGAATTGGTTACTGGTCATGGTGGCTATATCTTTCCGTCTGAACGGTCCTCGGCTCGGCCCATGAGCAACAACACCATTAACGCCGCGCTACGCCGTATGGGGTACACCAAGGACGAAATGACGGGGCATGGCTTTCGCTCCATGGCGTCAACCAACCTTAACGAATTGGGGTTCCATCCTGACCATATTGAACGGCAGCTTGCCCATGTGGAGGCAAACAGAGTTCGGGCGGCTTACAACTACGCCGAGCATTTGGTGGAACGTAAGAAAATGATGCAAGCGTGGGCTGACTGGCTGGATGGGGTGAAGGCCGGGGGTAAGGTTATTCCTTTGAAGTCAGCTAGCGGTAGTGGAGTATAATATGGGAAGCGGCAAACTGCCTGTTCGCGCTCATTATGAAGGCGAATACGATGAGGAATATCAAATTGTCCTAAATGCATTTGAGGAATGTGATATTCAGTTATCAAGTGCAGATGAGCAGCGTTTGTCACGCCTTGTTCGTTCATGGGTTTCAAGAAAAGAGGACAAAAAACTTATTTATGGCGAGAAAAAAAGGCAAGATCGGGTTGCAGAGTTGAGTTCTTTTGAATCGGTTCATAACCAATTTGAGTCTCGCCTAATAGCGTGTAGGGAAGATGACCATATTCGTGTTGCGCTAGGGATGAGTGCTAGCGATTATGACAGTGTTTTTGTAAGTCTTGATAGGGTGAGAGCAGCAATTAGATGCGCTCAAGATAATCTTTATTCTGTAGGCAAGGGCGTAACCCTTTGGCTTGAACAAGAAATTATTATTGGAATGGAAAGATTTTACTATGAGACAACAGGGAAAAATGCACATTCGAATTTCACCAAACGTAATAGGGAGCATGAAGAATGGCATGGCGAGTTTCACTATATTTTCTGGCAAACGTTGGTTGCTTTGGGGTGCGACATGCCCAAAGAGCATAGGATGAAACAACTGTTGTCAGAACCCCAAACTATGACGGGAAAAGAAACACTAGAATAAATCAATTTCTTTGCTCGTGTCGCAATTAAACTCCGTTGTTAGCTCTTTTGGAACAAGAAAACCCAAAGGAGCTTTTTTATGTCTATTACTCTTCCCGAAACTGGTTTCGTTCGTCTTCCGCAAGTTCTGCAAATTATCCCGGTGTGCAAGGCCGCGTGGTGGAAAGGTATTGTCGAGGGCCGTTATCCCAAGGGTGTGAAGTTGGCACCGCGTACAACCGCATGGCGTGTGGAGGATATCCGGGCGTTGATTGATCGCCTTTCAAATGAAGGTGGGGCGTAATGTCTGGTGGAAGACTGGACGCCACCAGAGCGGCGGTTCTTTGAATATCTGTTGTCCAAACTTCAATGGGGGCATGGCAAGGCTACGCCGTATTGGGGATACAAAGGAAAAGTCATCCACAAGGCGCCATATGTTGGCTTGCCGACGAATGTACACAACTACCTGCTTTTGGACCTTGATGAAGAGGGGGCCGGTTGTCGGTGGCTTGAAGAGAGCTTGCCTCATCCTACATTTGTTGTTGTGACGCCGGGAAACTTGCATGCCTTGTATGGGTATGAGCTGGCAACGCCGGTGATCAAGCCGAATGGGAATTCTTCGGTTAAAGCCTATGAGTTCTTTCAAGCTATCCTGGCGGCGTATCGGCATCGCCTTTGTGCCGATACTGGTTACAATGAATTCAATTGCAAGAATCCACTTTCGGACCGTTGGAAAAAATACACGTTTTGGAATGACCGAAAATATACTTTTGATGAACTACAAAAGCATGTGGAGCTTGTCAGCAAAGGGAAACGGAACCGGGCAAAAGCAGAACAGCCGAAACCTACCAGCCCGGACAGTCTATTATTTCATGTCGGTCAACAGTGGGCTTATAAGAATTTTAAGGTTTCGCCGGATAGGGACCATTTGCAAAATGCCATTTGGGAATACCTGAATGGTTACAATCAAGACGCTATCGCTGTTGAGTTCGGCAAGCGGGAACCGGCGGCTAATGTTTTGGGTAAGGCGAAATCCATTGCCAAGTGGGTTTGGAAACGTCGTAATGAATCATGGCTGGCTGATTATGGGAAAGAGCGCGGCGCGTTGGGCTTTAGTCCGATCTGTTCGCAGTGGACCGATGAGGAGCGGGCCGAGGAGACAAGGGCGCGGCAAAGCGAGGGAGCATATTATGCTCATGGCAAACGCAATCAAGCTACCCGCGATAAAATCAAAGAATCTGTCAATCAGATATTTGAGCGCGGGGGAACTATTTCTATTTCAAGTGTAGCAAGAGAGGCGAACCTTTCACGGCTGACAGTGCGCCGCAATAAAGAGCTTTTGGGATAGGGTGGTAACTATGGTGTTATAGAGATAGTTACGCAGTAAGGCGTTTCCTTCTGCTTCGGCTTTCGGCTGTTCGCACACTGGGGAGAATTCGTAAGGGGCGATTCTCGGCAAATGTGGGAAAGTGGCCTTGCATGAGTTTGTTGTCCCGGTAAAAAGGAGTTTTCGGACTCCCTAAAAAGAGTTTATGGAGCAATACGCGCGTGTTTATATACGTTGGTCGCATGAATTTCCCGTCTATAAAAGGAAGCCTAGATATCCAGCTTCGGCAATCCGTTTACGATCTTCATTGTTTCGAGGCTCACCGTGATAACGCGCATAAACAATTCCAGCGGGTAGCGTGGGTTGTTCATGGTGTCGATTGCCCAGTCGTTTGCGTCATTCACGATGCCGGATTTCTTGTCCGTCTTGACGCATTGGCGTTCCACTACCCAGTCGAGGGCCGGTTTGCCGTTCACAACGTAGTCATAGGCGTCAAGAGGGATATCTTTCAGCGTAATGTGAGCGTTGTATATGAGCGTGGTTTTGTCCTTCTTCTTGCCGTACTTCATCTTCTCCACACGGTAGTGCTTGTCCTCAAGCTTCTTGTCGCCGGTGTCCATGGTCAACGGGTACGGCTCAACCGTTTCATAGTTGAGATGCAGGTCGGCCAGTCCTCGGCCCGACTTACTGAAGGCCCAGAAGTCAACTGCACTTTTGACGCACGGAATGTGAGGAAGTTCTTTAGCCAGATTGTTATTGAATCGCCCCCGGTAATCTGGGGAATGAAGAAGACCGTAAACGTAATAGAAAACATCTTCTTTACTGATTGTCTCGTTGGGATAAGCATCTCGAAACTCATTCAGGCCGCTGTCAGTAAGTCCATCACGCTTAACATGCTTCTTATCATTTGACCGAGGCTCATCAAATAAACCAACTTGCTTTTGTTTTTTTGGAGGCTGATTTTCCTCGTAGTAGTGAAGGGGGAAGCATTGGCTAGTATCTAGGAAATGGAAGTTTGACACGGAGTCAACCATTAACACCGAAAAACCACTTCTGGCCCCAATACCAGACACACAAATGACAAGGTTCTCCGGGTCATAGTCCGGGAAAAAACGAGGCATCTGGAGGACTCTTTCATTTAAACACCGGTCCATATACAACCACTGTTTTACAAATGGACGATACATAGTTCTACGGACCTTTGTGGCATCAAACTGAATATCAGTCTCCCGCAGCACTTCCTTTTTCAAGTTTACAGACCAGCTGATTAGAGTTGGATCAGACAACAAAAAAGCATTCAGTTTTGAAGCGCGCTCTTTTGTTGTCTCCCCTTGATGGGCCTCACTAAATCGCACAACTTCATCACTGAAGCAGGCAATCATGGTTTTCATGTTTTTCAAAAGTCGTGTCTTTGAGAACGAATAACACCATGCGTCACGAGAAGAGAGAAGGCCTTGGGAATAGTTGGCAAACAGTTTAGAATCACCTTTTCTGTCTCCAAGAACAATATGTTTAGAAAAGATGTCATTTCGTAAATTTAGCCAATCGCCGTGACTATCTGGGGAGATCGTCGCCCATTCATCCATGGCTTGGATGTTGCTTTGACTATCAAGTTCAACTAACCGCCCAAGTTTGTCAGCTTGGCTTAAATCATCTCCTATATCATGGTAGAAGATTTGCCCCTTTTTCTTTGTGCTGGCATTTTTTACGAACAGCGTAATAGCAATACCCGTCATACTACCACTGCCGAAGATATTCTGCCCTTCCTTCGCTCGCCCTTTACTCAACATGTTTTTCCGAATATCCCCTCTCAAGTTTAAAACATATATGCTTGAGAACTCTTCGGCCAAACACTTTCGTATTCCATCCATAGCAGGCTTCTCTACAAACCCAGAGCCAGAAACAAAACCGATTACTCCACTATCGCCAATCCTGTCCGACGCCCAACGAATTGAACGGATATAGCTATTATATAGTCCTTTTGAGAGTTTCGCATTAGAGTTGGCGGCATATGTCCCTCGAATGCGCCCATCCAAGTGGGGGTAAACCACATTTTGATTATTATCATTCGCACTTGCCTGCCCCTCTGAATACGGTGGGTTCCCCATAATAACCCTTATATCCAACTCTTTCTGCCGCTTGCGCCTTTCGCTGTTGTCTTCCAGCATTGCGCTAATCAAATCTTCTTTCTCGTACAGCTGAAAAGTGTCTGTCAGGCAAATACCTTCAAAAAGTTGGTACTCATCCTTACCATCCATAAGCGTATGGTAAACGGCTTCAATATTGATGGCCGCTATGTAGTAGGCGAGCAATACAATTTCATTGGCGTGAATCTCATACTTGTACTTGTGGGGGAGTTGTTCGGGTGAAATCAAACCACTTTGCAAAAGGCGGGTAATAAAAGTACCAGTCCCGGTGAAAGGGTCGATGATATGCACTCCCTCACTGCCGAGGGTCTGCCCGAATTCGCTTTTCAGCACGTCATTGACGCTATGAATGATAAAATCAACCACCTCGACGGGCGTGTACACGATGCCAAGGCGTTCAGTCATTTTCGGGAAGGCATTGCGGAAAAACTTGTCATAGAGTTCGACCACGATTTTCTGTTTGCCTTCGGCGTTGTCGATACCGGAAGCCCGCAATTTAACGCTTTCATAGAACCGTTCCAGCGTGTCGGCTTCCTTGTCCAGCCTATGCTCTTCCAAGGAATCCAAGACCCCTTGCATGGCTTGTGAAATAGGGTTGTTGCTGGCAAAGCTATAGCCCTCAAACAAGGCATCAAAGACCGGCTTTGTAATGAGGTGTTGAGCCAGCATTTCAATAACTTCTTCGTCACTAATGGAGTCATTGAGATCGTCCCGCAATTCTTCGGCAAAGTCGTGAAAGGCCTTGCGTTCCTTGACGTGGGTTTCGTCGGCGAGAATCGTGTGAATCCGGCTAATATGGGTCTGGGCAATCTTGGCAATATCATTGGCCCAGTCTTCCCAGTGGTGGCGGTTGCCGCATTTCTTTACCAGCTTGGCATAAATGGCGCGTTCAAAGTCGCTTATTTCAAACGTGAGCTGTTTTGCCACCGGATCGCGCCGGGGTGTTTCGGCTTCGCCTATGGTCTGTGAACCTTTTCCAGTGCTGCCCAACTTTGCAGCGGTCTTTGCATTGATCTTGTCGGTAATGGTGACAACCTCAATCTTTTGGGTATCAGGCCCGACCAGATCTGTTTTATTCACCATGGCGTCAAAGCGGTCATCGTGCGAACGCAAGGCCTGCAATACTTGCCAAACGACTTTATACGTCACATTGTCATTCAGAGCTTCATGGGGCTTCTTGCCTGCCGGGATAACCACGGGAAGAATGACATAGCCACGCTTCTTGCCCGGAGCGTTTCGCATGACACGGCCCACGGACTGAACCACGTCAACCTGTGAGTTGCGGGGAGTGAGGAACAAGACGGCATCCAACGCGGGAACGTCCACGCCTTCGGAGAGACAACGGACGTTGCTCAGTATGCGGCAGGTATTTTCCGACGATTCGGCCCGGAGCCAGTCGAGTTTACTTTCCTTAGTGCTGGCGTTCATGGAGCCGTCTACATGGTCGGCTTCACAAGTGAGGCTCGATACAAGCTCTTCAGTCTCGGATTCCTGATAGCTCTTCACAACCTTTTGAAACATGTTCGCAATGTTTTTCGAGCTAACCTTGTGTTTCCTCGCGTTCCTCGCAATCTCGATTACTTGGCAAAAGGCAACGGCCCGTTTCATGGGGGCGGCATCGTCCACAAGGTCGTCGGTCACATCTTGTTTTGAAAGGGCTTTCCAGCAACCGATGATCTTTGCGGCATCGTCAACTTTAAGCTGATTGTCTTTGGATTTGAGCAGGTCTTGAATACGGCGGCTGACATGGGTTTCATCAACAGACAAGACCAGCACTTTATAATCGCATAACAGACCGAGTTTGACGGCTTCCGAGAAATTAATGGTGTACAGTTCTTTGCCGTACTGCTTTTCGTCATCCATGGAGCAAAGAACAATGTCGTCGCGCTCGGCAGTGGCCTTTGCAGTATCCCCATAGAGGCGTGGGGTAGCGGTCATGTAGATACGCTTTGCCGCCTTCACGAAACGATTTTCATGGACTTTGACGAAGTTGGATTCATCGTCATTGGCAAAGGTTGCGCCGGTGGTTCTATGCGCTTCATCGCAAATAATCAGGTCGAATTCCGGCAAGTCGTGTTCATATTGGGCCGCATTCAAAACGTCGATGGAATGATAAGTGGAAAACACCACACTCATGTGCTGGCTGTCGTGACGTTTGTCCATTTCCTGTGCCAGCTTATCGGGTTGCGTAGTGGCCGGGTAGCGCAGCTCATGGGTAAACACCTGTACGCTGTCGTCGTCTTTCTTGCGCTTTTTGCCCACGTCGCTATCAGAACACACTGCAAAACTATGCAGGGGCGTGACGCTTTGTTGTGTCCATTCCGTGAGGGTCTGGGAAAGCAGGGCAAGGCTCGGTACCATAAAGAGGACGCGTTTACCTTTACCTGCCAATCCTTCGGCAATTTTCAAGCTGGTGAACGTCTTGCCGGTTCCACAAGCCATAATGAGCTTGCCACGATCTGCCGTCTTTAAGCCTTTTTCAACGGCATCATAGGCGGCTTGCTGGTGGTCACGAAGACCGTATTTCTCTTTAAGGACTGGCTCGGTGTCGGGTTGGTATTGTGACCAGTCGATTTGACTATTTTCTAGGTCGTGCAGGTCGATTTTGTTGACCGGGGGGAATTGATCACTGAGAGACTTTTCAGCGGGACCACTCCACTTGTTCGTGGTGCAAACGATAATACGATTCGTGAAATATTTTTTGCCGGAAGCGGTAAAGAAACTATCTATGTCGCTTTTCTGAATCGTATGGCTTTCGGCGTAGAGTTTACACTGGATAGCGTGAAATTCTTCCGTGCCTCGCGTTTTTGCTACAAGGTCAATGCCGGTGTCCTGCTTATCAAGCCCCTCAAGCTCGGCCCATTCGGAATACATCCACACGTCACTGTACAAGTCTTTGTAAGTTGCTTCATTTTTAAGATAGCAGATAGTCAACTCTTCAAAGTAGGTGCCTTTCTCACGCTCGGTGGTAGAGGCTTCGCGGTAGGTCTCAAGTATCTTTTGAAGGGCGGTCATGGGTGGCTTTGCTCCTGCGTCAACATGCGTATGTAGTGGCTCGGTGCCATGTATGCATCAATTGATATGGATATGGCGCAAATACAAGGGAATGGCAATGGCTAGGGAGGGCGGAAGGCGGGGAGTTTCTTGACCGGAATGAAGGGTTTTCTGACCTACACGCGCGCGCGTGAGTGGGGCTTGAATCATACGAAGGTTTTTCCATAGTCACTATGCGCGGGAGGGAGTTTCGATAGCAATACGCGTGCGTGCGCGAGTAATTTCTTTAGTCCTTAAAGGGCATGAAAAGAAAATGAAAAAAATGCCGTTGTGAGTAGATTTGTGAGTAGATAATAAAATCGAATTTAAATTTATTAATAAATACTAATGCTTAGACTCTTGATTTGCGTTCCCGCCTTACCAGAATGAAATGAGCGGCTTACGATGAGAATCGTAGGCCGCCTTTTTTTGTTTGTATGTGTTTGAAAAAGAAAGAGGGAGAATGCCTTTTTCCCAGATTCAGATATTGAAGTGATAGTCGTTCATGGTGGCGCATTCCCAGCGGTTGCGGCCTGCGGCCTTGGCTCTGTAGAGAGCTGTGTCCGCCAGTTTTAGGAGCAATTCGACATCGCCTATGCTCTCGTTGAATTCAGCTATTCCCAGGCTGACGGTACAACTGACATTGCCGCTCCTTGGGGTTGCTATGGATTCCGTTTGAATACGCACACGAATCTTTTCTGCTACCTTTTGCGCGTCGAGCATGGAAGTTTCAGGGAGGAGTACTGCAAATTCCTCCCCTCCCAGTCGACCGACGACATCTGCCTTACGGACCACGGAAGTGACGGTTTCAGCGATTCTTATAAGCACCTTATCGCCGATATCATGTCCATATTGGTCATTGATATTTTTGAATTTGTCAGCATCAAACATAATGATGGCCAGGGATGTGTTATAGCGGAGGGATCGGTCTATTTCATGTTCTGCCAGTTCCATGAAATAGCCTCTGTTGTAGAGGCTTGTCATTTTATCTGTTCTGGCTAGGAGTGTCAGTTCTTTCTCAAGTTTTTTCCGTTCCGTGACGTCGCGAAGTATTCCCACTGCAAAAAAATCATTGTCTATCTGGAAAGAACTGACCGAGCGCTCAACAGGAATAATGCTTTTATCCTTTCGAAGTGCATCGAATTCCATGATTGATTCCATGACCTTTCCAGTTCCGGTCAATGCGAATTCCTTGAGTCCTGACTTGGCTTCCTCATGATAATGAAGGGGAGCTATGAGATCATGAATCTCGCTTCCGATGGCCTCTTCATTGGACCAGCCGAACATGGTCTCCGCAGCAGGGCTCCAGAAGAGGACAATACCCTTGGCGTCCACCATAACCAGTGAATCATAGGAAGCCTCTGCCATGGCCTTGATTTTGGCCTGTTCGTTTCGGAGTTTCTCACGAGCCACTGCGCGTTCCGTAACATCAAGGATCGTTCCCGTGGTGCGTATAAGTTTCCCGGCAGTATCGTATTCTCCTTTTCCTTGCCCATGAATGACCCGTATTTCCTTGTTGGGACGAACTATTTTGTGCTCGCGCGAATACGGTTCCTGGTTGAGTATTGCATCATGGAATTCCTTTTCGACCGTTTCTCTGTCAATCGGGTGGACCATGGAAAAAAACTCTTCGGTTACGGGAGTGACATCCTCTTTGGCGACTCCCAGTATTCGATAGACCTCATCGGACCACCATAAACGATCTGTCCTGACATCCAATTCCCAGCTTCCAAGACGTGCTATGGCTTGTGCTTCATTCAGGCTTTTCCGTGTTCGTTGTATTTCGTGGTTCTTTTTCATCCCCTTGTAGGTGAGAACCAGGGTGATCGCTGTAAATGAGGCAAGTAAAAGCCGGGAATACGGCGAGATAGGACTGGATGTAATCCAACCCTCTTTGGGAACGGCTGCTATGATCCAACTTCCGGACGGAAGATTGACAGACATCTTTATCGATTCGGACTCCGGTGAAAAGAGCGTTCCCCGCCCTTTGAAGATTTCGCCATGCTCACCTTGCCCATCAACTCCACGAAGAGCTATGTCCAGGTCTTTCAGCCCGGAAAAATTCACTCTTTCAAAAAGTTGATCTGCATCAATGACAGCAGAAACTATCCCCCAGAACTTTTCTTTCGTGCCCTCTCGAACGACTACCGGTGCCCTTCCTATAAGGCCCGTCCCGCCCTGGATGAGAGAGAGTGGTCCGGCTACGAGCATTTTCCCAGAGTCTCGTACGTGTTTGACCTGAGGCCACTGCTTGGGAAGGGTCCGGTAATCAACTCCGATGATTTTTTCATTACCTTTAATGGGATAGACAAAAGACATGATCAAATCTGGAGCTGCTCCGATATTTTTCAAGAGTGTTTTTGAGTGAAGAGCCCCGTATGCATACTGGGTGAATTTTTTCTGGTCGATATCCGGAGTGACGGAAATGAAGTCAGCAACACCATGGATGGTCGTCAGATTGTCGACGATTTCTTTTTCTATGTTTGCCCTGAGTGTCGCTATTTGCAGAGAGACGGCGACTCGCTGTTCATTTCTGTTTTTATGGGCAAGTTGCAGCTCAATGACATCCTCCAGCGCAAGTGCAGCTATGATTATCAGGGCTGCGATGAATGAAAATGATTTCAGCATGACAATAGATCCTCTGGGTAACTTGCAGTCAATTATAGGTCATGACCAACTCACATAAAAGACAATGTCCATGATTATGCGTTAAGACAAAACGAAGAGGGTATATTTTGTCATCTGTCGATACATGACCGTCACTGGCAAGACCTTCTCTGCATTATGGTGTTCTCCCGGAATGTTCTCTTTTGAAATAAATCTCTAAAATTCTCATCGCGACTGAAAAAGGAAGTCGAGCTGATGGAAATGATCAGCTTCTTGGAGTTGTTGATTCATTTATGGCTAAAAACGCTCAAAGGTATCATCGTCCATATCGTTCATTCCCATATCCATTTCTATTCCCAGTGGCTGAGGTTGCGCAGGAGCTGTGGCGGAATGCGAAGGCGGTGCTTTTGTCGTTTCTTTTTGGGGCAAAGTGGTATGGCGGATATGGAAAAAGCCTATTGCCTGTTCAAGTTGCATGGCTTGGGAGGAGAGTTCTTCCGCCGTGGAGGCAATTTCTTCGGATGATCCCGCATTGGCTTGGACAACGTTGTCCAGTTGCTGCAACGCGGTATTGATTTCTGTCGCACCGACATTCTGTTCGTTGCTGGCAGCAGTTATTTCCTGAACCAACTCTGCTGTTTGTTCAATGTTGGGGACTATGGTGGCCAGCATGCCTCCTGCCTTCTTCGCAACATCAACACTTGAAGCGGACAACTCGCCAATCTCCGCAGCTGCCGATCCACTTCGCTCGGCGAGCTTTCGGACCTCTGCGGCCACAACGGCAAAGCCTTTCCCTTGCTCGCCTGCACGGGCTGCTTCAATAGCCGCATTGAGAGCAAGGAGATTGGTTTGTCGCGCTATTTCTTCAATAATTGATATCTTTTCGGCGATAAGCCTCATTGCTTCCACTGTTTGTTTGACGGCTTCCCCTCCACGCTTCCCTTCGCTGGCTGTTTTTCTGGCGATATCTTCTGTCTTACTTGAACTTTCCGTGTTTTGGCTAATACTGGAGGACATTTCCTCCATGGCGCTCGAGACCTCTTCCACTGCCGAGGCTTGTTGCGTTGCTCCATGACTCAGTGTTTCTGAAGAACTTGCCAATTCTTCACTCCCGGCGGCAACGCTTCCGGCTGCATCCTGAACATCCCGAACAATGCTATTGAGCTTGTCGATCATGTGATTCATGGATCGACTCATCTGTCCGATTTCATCGTTGCGTTCAACATCAATAGTGACAGTCAGATCGCCTTTGGCAAGAGCTTCAGCCACATCTGCACTCTTTTTCATGGCAACGCTGACTCTTGTCGAGACGATAAAAGTGAGGATCAGGGAGATGACAATAAAGAAAAGGGCCACAATGACATAGATGATCACGGTTTTGTTGATCGTATCGCCGAAATCGGCGACCTCTTTTTCTATGCGCATGAACTCGAGTTCACCCAGCCTGTCAATGGAACTTCTCATCTTTTCAAAATGCTCTGTCCCTTCGGTCAGAGCTTGGAGTTTCATCAAGTTATTCTCAAGGTTGGCCTGGGTCAACGAGACTGCAGCCTTGCTGTGTGTTTCCCAGCCGGAAAAAAGTTCGTTGAAATCGGTCTTGAGCGCCTCAGCATCATTGCCGACGAGGTCCGCTCCTTGATTGACTCTGGATTTGGTCTGTCCAACATTCTCGACCCATGTCTTGGCCAAATCATGAATTTTATCAGGATCGGAGAGTTTGGTTATCAGTAGTTGAGCGACGTACGCCTGATAGGCGTCTCTGTCCGCATTCAGGACTTTGGAAAGGGCGGTTTCAAGTCTTCGCCTTTGGGTCGGATCAATCTCTGTTGCGGCAAGCTTATTGTCGATGATCTGACCCAGTTTATCGATGATATCCCGCATGGAATCGAAAGAAGCCAAAGCCTGTTTCTCTTCTTCATCACGTTGAAGATTGCCTGCCAAGGTCTTCTGAGCCAGATCAAAAAGTGTTGTGTTACTTTGTTTCCATTGGGCATAGTTGCTTTTGAATTCATTCAAAGAACCCAGCATGTTCGGAGTAAAATTTTTGGAAGGTCCAATAATTCTATCCCATGTTTGCTGTGTGTTTTCCTTATTGGATTCATTTGCAGCCTGGAGTGCTTCGGCAGAGGTTACTTTGATAGAGTTGGTCGCGGCGGCCTCTGCCTGATAGGCATCCCTATCCGCATCAATCATGGTTGCCCGGTCTACGTTCAAAGTGTTTGTTTCGATCATGTGCCCGTTTATGATATAGAAGCTCGTCAATCCTTCAGCCAGGATGATGACAATGGCCGAGATAGGCAGACAGACCATCAAGAGAAGTTTCAGTCGAATACTCACGATGCCTCCTAGAGCAATAATTTCAAGTAGTGCCACGATACACTCGGCGCACCTGATGACAATGATAATGTTTAAGCGAAGAGCAAAGAAAGGTGAAAAAAAGGACTGTTTGTGGGCGCAGGAGGAAAATTTCCATTCTTCAGCGAAGAATGGAGTGAGAAAGGACTGTGTTCGGAAAGCGGTTGTGCGGGAAGAGCGCGTCTGAAAACATCTCTCAGAAAAAAGGCTTTCTCAAAAAAGAAGAAAGGCCTCATGGCGGTGATTGAGGCCTTTCGGGGGGATTCCCAGCGAAATACGCCGGGAAAGAATGTTCATCGATTCCCTCTATGCCTTGCATTTTCTGGAATCACAATAGGGAAATTTCCTGATCCCGCTCGATATATCGGGATATTTCCCCAGGAAAAGGCGTATTGAGGCCCTTAAATATAAAAAGTAATATTTCAGGTGTGTTGGGTCTGAAAAAAATATTCTGCGGAGAAGGTGCGTGCTGGTACTGTTTTGGTCGGGGGGGGCACTGCTTCTTTGCTTTGAGCAGGCTCAGTTGCTGAGGCTGGGAGTTGAGTGTCTCTGCGCGAAAAGGATTTGTACTGAGAAAGACTTTTGATTGAGCAGTCTTTAGGAGTCGCTTTTATCAATGCCACGAGTGGCGAATTGAAAAAAATACCCAAGGGGACAGGACTGCTCTCTTCTGCTCAATCAAAAGCGCGTTCTCCTCACCGTGTTTCCGAAGGGGAGAGCGTCTTTTTCTCAATTAATTCTCAGGAGATTCAAACGGATCATGCCTCTGGCGATGCTAGGCGTCATTCAAGAGTTTTTTTGCAATGTCAAGATCGTAGAGGGCCAGGGGATTGCGGCCGGTTTCACGTTCTTTGTACATTGCGGCAGCCTGTTGGATGGCTGGATAGGGAACCCATTGATGTTTTTCCCAGATGACTGGTTCAGAGGGATTATAGAGGCGGAATTCTATGGTACCGTTGTTTTCTCGAACGTACATATGTACTTCGGGGTGTTGCAGGGACGGAGTATAGTAGGTGCCACGTTCATCTTTCATTCTTTATCTCCCTGGGCAAATCCGAATCGGATCGAGTCGCCCACTTCATATACATTGATATTCATTGTCCGAAGCAAAACCCGCAATGGTCTGCCAAAAAGAAAGTCTGTTGTGTCTGCTGCCATGCCACTTTTTTCCGTCACCAGTCGGCGAAGTTCGCGGTCGAAGAGCACCATCTCCATGAGATCGGCTCCGGCTGGCGCATTGCCCTCACGCGCTTTTTTTGCCGTCTCTTCCATGAGCAGGGGATTACATTTGGCATTATGCTCTTCGATAAGTTCCAGAAGCGGATGTCCTTTTGGCAGGAGATCCGATCGGGTCAGCCTCTCCTTGTCATATATGGCGGCAAGGGGGGCTGTATCACGGCAAAAAAGTTCTTCGCACTCAATCGGTCGGGTGTCGTACATGCCGCATGCCCGTCCTTCTGGACTGTAAAAGGTGCAGGTCCATTTGCCGTCGCGCCCTTTGATCTTGAGTATTTCCTCTGTCAATGGGAGGACGTTCTCAGCTATTTGGTCATAGGCACGCTCTCCGGGCCTGAGGGTCACTATGTCGGCAAGCGGGATAGTGCCATCTTCTATGAGAGGCAAATCCTGGGCATGCAAAGCCGGTCCCCCATTGCGGCAACAGTCTCCGCAACGTCGGCATCCTGTGGTGTTATCATTTGAATTTTGCAAGTTTGTGTTGCTCCTCAAATCCTTTTCGGGTATCGATTATTTCGGTCCATAACCTGCTGCCAAGGACCGATACTCTGCCTAGGCTGCAATGGCAAGTCAAAGCATGGTCGAATAGAACTGGTCGCAGGGCGGGCGTTGGGCCTGCAAGGTGAGGATTGGCAATGCTTTTTGGGCAATTACCGGTTGACAGAAAACCGGAGTGTCCAGTACATTGACGACCCTGCATACCTTGTGAATAGTGGCGCAAATGTCCTGTTCAACGCATAAATGCGTAATGTAGCAAAGGTGTCCGGGCTCCGGGATTATATCCTGTTGCAGGCCCGGATTATAATGGTTGATGGCAACATCTTAATCAAACAATGGAGGTTAAGGGAATGGCGAAACACAAAACTCCTCTGTTGGATCAGCTGGAAAGCGGCCCGTGGCCCAGCTTTGTATCCGACATCAAGTGGGAGGCTGAAAACCGAGCCAAGAATGAAAAAGGTCTTGACTACCAGGTAGCAGTTGACTGCCCTGAAGATCTGCTCGGCGTTCTTGAAATGTCTTACACCGATGGTGAGACTCACTGGAAACACGGCGGCATCGTCGGTGTCTTCGGTTACGGCGGCGGCGTTATTGGCCGTTACTGTGACCAGCCCGAAATGTTCCCCGGCGTGGCTCACTTCCACACTGTTCGCGTGGCTCAGCCCATGGGCATGTGGTACAAGACCGACTTCCTGCGCTCCTTGATGGACATCTGGGACCTGCGCGGTTCCGGTCTGACCAACATGCACGGCGCCACCGGTGACGTTGTCCTGCTTGGTACATCCACCCCGCAGCTCGAAGAAATCTTCTGGGAACTGACCCACAATCTGGACGCCGACCTCGGTGGTTCCGGCTCCAACCTGCGTACTCCTGCTTCCTGCATGGGTATGTCTCGTTGCGAGTATGCTTGTTACGATGCTCAGGAGCTTTGCTACAACCTGACCATGGAATACCAGGATGAGCTGCACCGTCCTGCATTCCCGTACAAGTTCAAATTCAAGTTTGATGGTTGCCCCAACGGTTGTGTCGCATCCATCGCTCGTTCCGACATGGCCTTTATTGGTACCTTCAAGGGTGCTATCAAGATCGATCAGGAAGTTGTTGCAGCTTATGTTGGTGGCGAAATCGCTCCTAACGCAGGTGCTCATGCCGGTCGTGACTGGGGTGCTTTCGACATCAAGAAAGAAGTTGTCGACCTGTGCCCGTCCCAGTGCCTGTCCTACGAGGACGGAAAACTGGTCATGGATCACAAAGAATGTGTCCGTTGCATGCACTGCATCAACACCATGCCTCAGGCCCTGAAGATTGGTGATGAGCGTGGGCTCTCCATCTTGTGCGGCGCTAAAGCTCCGATCCTCGACGGTCCCCAGATGGGTTCCCTGCTCGTTCCCTTCATCGAAGCCGATAAGGATGACGATTTCCAGGCCATCAAGGACATCATTGAAAACGTTTGGGACTGGTGGATGGACGAAGGTAAGAACCGTGAGCGTATCGGTGAAACCATGAAGCGTCTGGGCTTTGCTGCCCTGGCTGATGCCGCTGGCATCGCCGCTGATCCCCGCCACGTTCAGGAACCCCGCCACAACCCCTACATCTTCTGGAAAGCTGATGATGTTAAGGGTGGTTGGGACCGTGATCTTGCTGCTTTCCGTGAACGCCACCAGCGCTAAATATTGGAGGAAAATAACATGGCTTTCATTTCTTCCGGATACAATCCAAGCAAACCGATGGAAGGTCGCATCTCCGACATCGGTCCTCGCCACTTCAGCGAGTTCCTGCCCCCGGTCATTGCGAAAAACTTCGGTAAGTGGGAATACCACGAGATCCTCGAGCCGGGCGTTCTGTGCCACACAGCAGAATCCGGCGACAAGGCATACACCGTTCGTTGCGGTTCCGCCCGTTTGGTCTCCGTTTCCTACGTTCGTGAACTGTGTGATATCGCCGACAAATTCTGCGGCGGACATCTCCGTTTCACCACTCGTAACAACGTCGAATTCATCCTCGACGACAAACAGGCTGCCCTGGACCTGAAGGCATACCTCAACAGCCAGAAGTTTGAGGGTGGTTCTTACAAGTTCCCGGTCGGCGGTACCGGCGCTGGTGTGACCAATATTGTTCACACTCAGGGTTGGGTCCACTGCCACACTCCCGCAACTGACGCTTCCGGTACTGTCAAGGTCACCATGGATGCTGTCTTCGACCAGTTCCAGGACATGAAGCTGCCCGCTCCTGTGCGCATCTCCATGGCTTGCTGCCTGAACATGTGCGGCGCTGTTCACTGCTCTGACATCGCAATTCTCGGTGTTCACCGCAAACCGCCCCTCATTGACCACGAGTACCTGGACAACCTTTGTGAAATTCCTTTGGCCGTTGCTGCCTGCCCCACCGGCGCAGTCCGCCCGACCAAAGTCGAGCTTGAAGGCAAGACCTACAAGACCGTTGCTATTAAGGAAGAGCGCTGCATGTTCTGTGGTAACTGCTACACCATGTGCCCCTCCCTGCCTCTGTCTGATGGTGAAGGCGACGGAATCGCGATCATGGTTGGTGGAAAGATCTCCAACCGTATCACCAAACCTTCCTTCTCCAAGGTCGTTGTGCCTTTCGTCCCGAACGAACCGCCCCGTTGGCCTACAATGACCAAGGTCATCAAGAAGATCCTGGAAGTGTACGCTGAAGAGGCCAATAAATACGAACGCCTGGGCGACTGGGCCAACCGTATTGGCTGGGAACGTTTCTTCGAGAAGTGCGAGCTGGAATTCTCCGCTCACCTGATCGATGATTTCCGTGATCCGGCTTACTACACCTGGCGTCAGACCACTCAGTTCAAGTGGTAAGATAATAAGTTCAGGGGTACGGCATTGAGCCGTACCCCGACTTTTTAAAAGAAGGAGTCCATCATGGCACTCGATCCTGAAGCTGCAAAAGCTGAAATTATTGCTTTTTGTGAGTCGAAGTCTAAGAACAAATCCAAGTTCTACTTCAATGACTTCTCGAAGCTTTTCCCTGATGAGAAGACTCGTGCAGTCAAAAAGCTCCTGACCCAGTTGGTTCAGGAAGAAAAAATGGTGTTCTGGTCCTCTGGGTCCACCACCATGTACGGCCTGGCCGGTGCCGGCAAGCAGGCTGCTTCCGAAGGCGAAGACTAGATCTTTCGCCCATTCGGGAATTCAGGCCTTGCCCGTCATAGAGCCGGGCAAGGCTTTTCTTGATTCTGGAGCCGGATACAGGCAGTCTCTTTCCGGAAGAGTCCCAATTCGGCAAAAAAAGCAATCGCGAAACGGAATTTCCCTCCACTTTTCTTGATTTCACCCCGTTTCGACTGGTCTTATCAGGCCGTTACTTCAGGCATAAATCACGTGTCATATTCAACTCCACGATTCATCCTCGCCGGGCTTTCCGGTGGCACAGGTAAGACAATTGTCTCCCTCGGTCTCGCACGCGCTTTCACCCGCCGTGGTTTGAAAGTCGCCCCATTTAAAAAGGGACCGGATTATATTGATGCCAAATGGCTCGGGCTGGCAGCGGGCTGTGCGTGTTCGAATCTCGATCCATATTTTCATACAGATGCAATCCTGCATTCTCTGCTTTGGCATAAGGCAGAAGGACGGGATATTTCTCTCATAGAAGGGAACCGTGGTCTTTTTGACGGAAAAGATGAGCGAGGCTCCTGTTCGACGGCAGAGCTGGCTCGGATGTTGGAGACCCCGGTCATTCTGACCATTGATTGCACCAAGATGACACGCACGGTTGCCGCTATTGTCCAGGGATGTGTCGGATTTGAATCCGGTATGCAGTTGGCCGGTGTCATCCTCAATCGAACTGCGGGAGAGCGCCATCGTTCCATTTTATCAAAAAGTATAGAAACTCATACGGATATTCCAGTGCTGGGCATGCTGCCCAAGGTGGCCCACAATCCGATCCCCGAGCGTCATATGGGCTTGATGTCGGATCAGGAATATGATGGGGCGGTCTATGGTAATGAGCAAAAAGCCCTTGAGAGCATAGCTGATTTAGCAGAGGAGTGGCTTGATCTCGATGCCATTGCTGGAATAGCCAGAAGTGCTCCTGATATTGCTTCGCCGGAAAAGGCTTTGTTTCCAGATGCTTCCAGCAAGGGAAAAGTTCGTATTGGGTATGTTCATGATGCAGCACTTTGGTTTTACTATCCGGAGAATCTTGAGGCGTTAGAGCATGCTGGTGCAGAGTTGGTTCGTCTCAGTCTGTTGTCGGGTGCGCCGTGGCCTGAGTTGGATGGATTGTATCTGGGTGGAGGTTTTCCGGAGATGTTCGCTCAACGTATTTCTGAAAATACAATGGCACTTCAGGCCATCAAAATGTTGGCGGTGTCAGGGCGACCTATTTATGCGGAATGTGGCGGCTTTATGGTTCTATGTGATTTCCTGGAGTATGGCGGACACACCTTCCCTATGACAGGGGTCTTTCCTGTGGGGACCACATTTTGCGAGCGGCCACAAGGTTTGGGGTATACAGAAGCCGTTTCAATCAGGGAAACTCCTTTCTATTCTGAAGGAGCGGTGGTCCGAGGACATGAATTTCATTATTCCGTCTGCCTCGATCATGCATCTAAAGAGCTTGATTTTACAATGAAAATGCTCCGAGGCAAGGGGATTTTAGAAAGCCAAGACGGACTCCTTTATCAAAAGACGCTTGCGGGGTATAATCATACCCATGCTCTGGCCGTTCCTGATTGGGCACCTCGTTTTGTTGCAGCGGCCCAAAGCGGAAAGGAGCTTTCTTGAAAGACCTGTCATGAATGAAAAGTGAGAATATGGAATATTTCAAAAAACTATACGAAAAACGAGGTGGACAGGGCGCTCCGGCTCCTTCTTTTACCACAGATTGGCCGTGGCTGATCCTTTATGGAGCGTGCGTCTATTTGGTCGTTTTCTTTTTCAGATTCGGGTTTGCCGACCGGTGGGATGCCTCTGAATTATGGGTCAATGGGGAACGGATTCTTGCTACCCATGATGCCTATTTCTGGTTGGCAAAAGCCAAGGGCATAGGGAGTCTTGCCGGGTATCCGCTTGCTCAGGCCGCCCACTTCATACACTCTGTCACTGGTGTGGGACTGGGAACGCTCGGCTTTTGGGCCCCCGCTTTCATGGGAGCTTGTGTCGGAGTTATCTGTTTCCTGTGGGGCTGGCTTATCAGCGGCAAACAGGGCGGTATCATTGCGGGTGTCATTGGGAGTCTCACTCCTGGCTTCTTCTATAGAAGCCGTTTGGGATACTTTGATACGGATATGTTCACGCTGCTTATGCCCATGTTCGTTGCATGGCTTTTGGCCGTATGGTCCTTGAATCATACTCGGTTTTCCTGGGACTGGGAAGGAGGCGCAGAAGAGAACTCTCGACAAAGCCGCATGAAGTTCGGGTTGTGGCAGGCTTTCTCCTTTGGTGTTCTCACCCGATTCTGTCTTGTCTGGCATATTGATATCGCAAATGTCTGTGTTTTATATTTCCTTTTCACCACCGTCTATGTGTTAGTTCGTGGAGAAAAAGGGCAGAGGACACACGCTATTCATGAGTTGGGCATCTTTATGCTGGCTGCTTTTCCGGGAGCGGCGTACGGGCAGCTCTGGCTTTTCCCTTCATTGTATGCGCCGTTTACCCATCTTTTCCAGGTGACGCCGTTTATTTATTCAACAATTATGGGAATTGGCTTCGCTCTTCTTTATCTGATTGCTGTGAACATTGGTCGTTCCAGAAACTCGTCCTGGGTCAAAAATCCGATACTCTGTGGTGCCATTTTTTTGGTGTTGATCTATTTGGTGAATCTTATTGTTGCACCCTTCCCAGCCATTTTTGAAAAACTTGCAGGATACCTGACTCCCACAGCCCCGCATGGGGAGGCAAGTGGGACGGAAGCCCTTGGTCCGATTTATCCGTCCATTGTCCAGAGCATCATAGAGGCAAAAAGAGTTGCGCTTTCAATTATTCTTGAGAGAGGGTTGTTTGAAGCATGGCTTGGAGGGCTTGCGTTATTGATGACTGTGGGCGTTGTCATTGTCCGTCCTGTTGCAGTCTTTTTATTGCCGTTGATCGTGTTACATCTTGCCAGTGTCAAGCTGGGGGTCCGGTTCTCCATGTTTGGCGGTGCTGCGTTGAGTGTTTGCTTTGGCGTTGGGGTTTACTGGATTTCTAAGAAGGCTTTTTCCGGTTTGCCTCTCAAAAAATGGTTCATCCTTGGTTCCCAATGCCTGGTTGCCGCGCTTTTTCTCTGGTTTATTCATGGGCGGTATTCAAAGATTCCGCTCACCCCTGTTATCCCTGCTCTTCATGCGGAAGCGCTGGTTGAGTTGGCGGCGCATTCCTCGCCGGATTCCGTGGTCTGGACCTGGTGGGACTGGGGCTATGCCACACAATACTATGCAGGGCGCAATACTGTTGCAGATGGTGGTAAACACGCCGGGCGGGATGTTTATCCACTGGCGTTTGCCTTGACGACAGACTCCCCGAAAAAAGCCAATGGCATGATAGCTTTCAGTTCCCAATATCCTGGCGAGGGCCGTGATTGGGTCGGGCTGTATCCTGCCCGTCAGTGGGATTCCATTCCCCGGTCAAAGTTGTCGGAAACTCTTGATGAGCAGATATCCAAGGAAACGTATCCGGCGCGGCCGGGCCAATTTCTGGTTGTGACCTGGAAAGACATCAGAATAGCGCAATGGATTACCTATTTCGGGAATTGGAATCTTCAAACAGGGACAACGAAGCAGGCCGCCATCGGCAGTTATGATCCGGGAAAGCTTGGGGTCAATGTGCAACGCGGAGCCATCATGACCCGAAACGGGAATGGTGGTTTGGTTCGGGATATCGCTGTTCTTGGGTCTGGTGCTGTTGAGAGAAAGGAATACTTCATGAATAGCATGTCGCCAAGACTGCTTCCTGTCAAAAGGCATCTCCTTGTCAATAGTGTCTCCAAACAGTGCGTCCTCATGGATAGGCTTGCTTACAGAAGCATGTTGACCCGCCTGTTGATCGGTGATCCTGACGACCCGGAGATTAGCAAATATTTCAAATTAGTCGTGGATAAATTGCCCTTTGCAAGAATCTACGAAGTCATACAATAACAAAGAGAGTACATATGACCATTCCGTTTATCGATTTGAAAGCACAGTACAAGCTCGTCGATGAAGCCGTCAAAAAAGGAATCGACGGCGTGCTTGAGCATGGTGCCTATGTCATGGGACCGGAGATAGGTGCCCTGGAAAGTCATCTTGCATCGTTTTCCGATGTCAAACATGGCGTTGGCTGCGGCTCTGGTACAGATGCCTTGATTATGGCTCTGATGGCCTTGGGAATTGGACCTGGGGATGCTGTTTTCACCACTCCTTTCACTTTCATGGCGACTGCCGAGGCAATCGCTCTTCTGGGAGCAACACCTGTTTTTGTCGATATTGATCCCATTACTTTCAATATCGATCCCGATGATCTGAGAAAAAAAATTGGTGAGATCAAGGACAAACGCAAGGATCTCAAGCCCAAAGGAGTTATCTCCGTAGACCTTTTCGGTCAGCCTGCTGATTATGATCGAATCGAGCCTCTGGCCCATAATAACGGACTTTTTCTCATTGTTGATGCGGCCCAGTCCTTTGGAGCAACGTATCAGGGCAAACCCGTGTGCTCCTTTGGTGATGTCGCATGCACTTCCTTCTTCCCGGCCAAGCCCCTCGGTTGTTATGGCGATGGAGGGATGGTCTTTGCCCAGAATGACGAATTGCATAAGCTGCTCGTTTCTGTTCGTGTCCATGGCATGGGTGAGGATAAGTACGAGAACGTCAGGCTTGGTATCAACGGCCGTCTTGACTCCATGCAGGCTGCAGTGCTTCTTGCCAAGTTCGAGATATTCCCGGATGAGGTCATCAAACGGCAGCAGGTTGCAGCGCGTTACGGGGCATTGTTGAACGATGTGGACGGCCTGACAACACCCAGCGTTCCAGAAGGGAATACCTCTGTCTGGGCGCAGTATTCCGTGCTGGCGACTGACAGCGACCACCGAGAAGAGCTCATGGGAAAACTCAAGGAAAACAATATCCCGTGCGTTATTTATTATCCCAAGGCATTGCACCTTCAGAAGGCATTTGCCAATCTTGGACATGTCATGGGAGATTTCCCGGTATGCGAGAATATATC
Organism: Pseudodesulfovibrio piezophilus C1TLV30; assembly: GCF_000341895.1. NCBI lineage: Bacteria > Pseudomonadati > Thermodesulfobacteriota > Desulfovibrionia > Desulfovibrionales > Desulfovibrionaceae > Pseudodesulfovibrio > Pseudodesulfovibrio piezophilus. The sequence continues at coordinate 2,823,818 of NC_020409.1, forward strand.
CTCGCGCATCTTCAGTTTGCCGATGTATCCTTACCTCAAAGCCGAGGATCAGGAGACCATTGCTTCGGTTCTCAAAGGATAAATGATGGCAGCAGGGCGTCGTGCGGTTATGCTTCGGGTTTTGAAGCCCATTATGGCGGGATTGGCTCTTGCGTATCTGGTGACAGGGTTTATTGACAAGCCCACACCTGTCCACTTTCAGCCTGAGAACCCATATGCTTCAAAACAGGAAGAAATCGCAGAGCCGCTTGCAGATACCGTGATTGACAAGAACATCATGAAGCTGGGGTCACCATTGTCCGTACCGGCTCAGAGAGTGCCGTCGGAAAATCCTCTGGCTCCGTTGGAGATCATGGACGGGGAGATCGGGGCATCGGTTGACACGCAGAGCCGCTTGCAGATACCGTGATTGACAAGAACATCATGAAGCTGGGGTCACCATTGTCCGTACCGGCTCAGAGAGTGCCGTCGGAAAATCCTCTGGCTCCGTTGGAGATCATGGACGGGGAGATCGGGGCATCAATTGACCGTATCGTCTCTGATAATGCGACTCCCAGCGTCAGAATTGAGATCAGGGAAAATCAGCAATCACCATAACGGACTCTCTGTTCCAGAAAGTCTTCCAAACCACGAATCGCCTCATGGTCTTCAAAGAGCCTGAGGCGATTTTTTTGTATCTGCCCACGCAGACGTGCCCTGAACGCTGCATCCGTGCCGCATCGAACAGCAAGGTCTACATAGGCTTCAAAAGAGTCTGCCTTGGCCTCGGGTATATCAAGCATGGACAGGACTCCGGCAGTATGACGTCCTCGCATCAATCCCTGTGGCCAGGTGATGATGGGAAGCCCACAATTGGCAGCTTCCATTGCCGTATTGAACCCGGACCACTCGATGGAATCAAGAAAGACGTTACAGAGACAATTGAGTGCATGATATGCCTTGGGCGCTTGATGAGGTAACATGACGAGAGAGTGGGTTGCATCAAGACCGAATTCCGCAAAGGTTCTGGTCATTCGTTCCAGGAAACGTCTGTTAAGCACATCGGCCTGGGCATCTTGGAGAAATACGAATCGGCAGTCGGGGACGCGTTCAGCAATGAGGGGATAGAGCCGGTCGTATTGCGGAAGATATTTATACAGGGATTGGGGGCAGAAGTAGAGAAGAGCGTCGTCCGGGAGGCCGAATGAGGCTCTCTTAAACTCAGGTGGGCCATGGCGAAGTGGAGTGTAATGGATGCCAATATGAGGCAATTGTACCAGTTCTTCGGTGTAATTCGATTTCCCATCGGCTGGTTCCATCAGTTCGTTGCTGAGGAAAACATCCATGGTCGGTAATCCAGTGGTCATGGGGTGTCCAAGGGAGACGCATTGGACCGGTGCAAGGCGAAGTCCTGCGAGCTTCGCACATGTCGGGTCCATTCCGATATCCGGGTAGATGAGTACATCAAGCTGGTCTTCCACGATACTTTGGCAAAGTTTTTCGAAGTTGCCGGACTCATGAGTCAATCCTTGCAACAGGGCTTTGGCTTCCTCTGTGCATCGATCGTTTTTAATTCCGGTGTAGTAGCCGAAAACATCAAATTTGCGCCGATCAAGATGGTGGACCCAGCCACGGGTTGGGATTTTCCAGACGGAGTGTTCACACATGAATCCGGTGGCGATGCCGACTCGTATTTTCCCGCTTATTTTTCTTGTTTCGGCACGCTGTGTATAATGAGGAAAAGCTGTCGCCATGATGCGGCTGACAAGCGCACCGTATTGTCTTTGAAGATCCCGGTCATTCTTGCCTTGATAGGTCAAATAGAAAGGCTGGTTTGCACCGACCATGGCTGCGGCTTCGCGGATTTGTTCAGGGGAATCGAGGGTCAAGCGTTTATCAAGTTCTGTGAGCGCCTGAGCATAGGCGTTGCGTGAGCGTCGAACCGCATCTTCACTGTTATAGAACATGTCAAGATGGGCAAAACAGCCTCCCCAAAGTGGTGCGATGGCTGCAGGGGCGAGTGCGTGAGCTGAGGAAAAATAATGATGAGCGAGTTGCATGTCTCCGCGTGCCTGCCAAGCATTGCCGAGATTGTACAGAGTATCCAGTGAAGAGGGATCAAGCTCAAGGGCTTTTTCGAGCGTGGCTATTGCCTCTTTCGGTCTTTTGGCGGCCTTGAGAGTGACACCAAGGTTATTGAGCGTTTCCGGGGTAGGCGGAGCAGCTTCCAAGGCTTTTTGAAACCAGTCGAGAGCGAGGGGCTGGTTTCCTGTGGCCAGGAAGACACTGCCAAGGCCATCCATGGCAGTTGCTGATGTTGGTTCGATCTTGAGAGCGTGCTTGTGCCACCGCAACGCTTCGAGATAATTCCCTTGGGCCAGACAGACGTTTCCCAGTCCATTCCACGCTTCAGTCTCCTCGGGCATGAGTCGGGTTGCGAGTCGGTACGCGGTCAAGGCTTCAGGCAGGTGGTGCATTTGGAAAAGAGCCATGCCGAGGTAGAGTGCAGCCTCTGCGTATGGAGGGTCATTTTCCAGAGCCTGACGGTATAACGCGATCGCTATTTCCAGTTCACCTGATTGGTGATGACGTGCAGCAAGAGTGAATAACTTCATGGCATTCATGATAAAGAGCTTAGCCTAAGAGTCGGGCAAAGGTAAACTGATGCATTTGCAACCCGAGCACGGCTCTGGTACATGGAGAAACCAAATTGATATAAAGCCGGGCATGGTCTGGCTCAAAGGAGTTATTCATGATTAAAATGGAAACCAGCATGGGAGAGTTCGTCATTGAACTCGATTTCGAGAAAGCACCCAAGAGTGCCGCAAACTTTCAACAGTACGTTGAAGAAGGCTTTTACGATGGGTTGATCTTTCACCGCGTCATCAATGGCTTTATGGTCCAGGGCGGTGGAATGGATGAGAACATGAATGAAAAGCAGAGCCGTGAACCCATTGAGAACGAAGCCAACAATGGATTGAAGAATGAATGCTACACCTTGGCCATGGCTCGGACCATGGACCCGCATTCCGCTTCCTCCCAGTTCTTTATTAACGTCAAGGATAATGGATTCCTGAATTTTTCCAGTGAAACTTCACAGGGATGGGGCTATGCCGTTTTCGGCAAGGTCGTCAAGGGCACGGAGGTTGTTGATGAGATCAAGGGTGTGCCCACTGGTCGGAACGGCTTTCATGATGATGTTCCGGTCGAGCCTGTTTTTATTACCAAAGCGACAGTGGTCGAAGAATAGATTCACTCGAAATGTCTTGAAAAGACCCGGCACATCACTGTGCCGGGTCTTTCTTATGCAAAGCTTCCATCTGAGTCTTGGCTGATATAAGGCAAAAGAAAAGGGCTGCCCTGTCTGGAACAGCCCCTTGTGAGAGTTTCGTTTGTGGATACCTAGCCGCCCAGATAGGCTTTCTTGACTTCCGGATCTTCCATGAGTTTGTCAGAGGGTCCTTCTGCCACGATTTCTCCAGTATCTATGACGTAGCCACGGTGGGCAAACTTCAGAGCAAGGTTGGCGTTCTGCTCAATGAGCAGAATTGTCATGCCTTCCTCATTCAGTTCTTTGAGGGCGCGAAACATATCGTACATGAGCAGGGGAGCAAGTCCCATGGAAGGCTCATCGAGCATGATGATCTTGCAGCCGGACATCAGTGCGCGCCCAAGAGCGAGCATCTGTTGTTCGCCACCGGACAAGGACTCGGCGCGCTGTTTTTTCCGTTCATCCAACCGGGGAAAGAGCGTGTAGACTCGTTTGTAATCCCGATTAATCTCATCCATACCCTCTTTTCGGGCATAGGTCGCGATTTTGAGGTTCTCCTCAACGGTCAGGTTGCCGAAAATATGGCGCCCTTCCGGGACCAGCGCCATATGCAGATTGGCCACGATTTTATCCGGAGCCATGCCAAGAATAGATTGTCCCTTGAAGAGAATGTCACCCTTGATGACCTTGGGAGCTTCGGGCGGAGGAAGTTGGGCAATGGACATCAGGGTTGTGGATTTGCCTGCTCCATTGGCTCCTATGAGCGTGACGATTTCACCTTCGCCCACTGTGAAGTTGATCCCGTGCAGGGCTTCGATATTGCCGTACTTGACGTACAAATCCTTGATTTCAATAAGTGGAGTACTCATATATTGTCGTCTCCAAGATAGGCCTTGATGACGGCCGGGTTGGACTGAATGTCTTCTGGAGTGCCTTCCGCAATGGTGGAACCGAAGTCGATGACCTTGATCCACTGACATAGGCTGGTCACGACTTTCATCTGATGTTCGATCATGAAGATGGTGATGTCGAAGTTCTCGTGAATCCAGTGGACGAGTTTGATGAGGTCTTCAACATCTGCTGAGTTCAGCCCAGCAGCAGGCTCATCAAGCAGCAGCAGCTTTGGCCTGATGGACATGGCACGGGCTATCTCAACCCGGCGTTGCAAGCCATACGGCAGGTTTTTGGGGAATTCCTGAGCATATTCCGTCAGACTCATGGCTCCGAGCAGCTCTTCGGCTATTTCGAGAATCCGCGCTTCACGCTGGCGGTATTTTTTACCCCGGAGGATCGAATCGAGAACCGAGTAGCCCATACGGTAGTGCTGGGCTATTCTGATGTTGTCGAGAACGGTCATGTCGTGCCAGAGGCGAATGTTCTGGAAGGTTCTGGCAACGCCAAGGGAGGTGACCTGATGTGGTTTGAGCCCTGCTGTCAGTGATCCGTCCAGCGTGATGGTTCCTTCCGTTGGTTGGTAGAAGCCGGATATCAGGTTGAAGATAGTAGTCTTGCCTGCTCCGTTGGGACCGATCAGCCCCATGAGTTCGCCGCCTTTCATATCTATACTGAACTCGGAAACGGCCTGAAGGCCGCCAAACCGCTGGGTCAATCCGTCTATTTTGAGAAGTGACATGACGGACCCCCTATTTGAACGTGTAGTATTTTTTGAGTTTCGGGAAGACATCGGACAATTCTTTGTTGCCCATGATGCCTTCTGGCCTGAACTGCATGACAAGGACCAGGAGCAGGGGGATCATCACCCATTTGATGACTCCTGCGGAAGGTTCCCAATCCGGGAAGACCCAGGTTGCCGGTGCCAGCAGAAAGTCCATGAGAGCCTGAGATCTGAGCAGCTCCATGAGGGCTGTGAAAACCACTGCCGAAATAACTGCTCCGGACAAGGACCCCATGCCGCCGAGATAAACCATGACCATGGCTTCGGTGGACTTGAGGATATTGAAGGATTGTGGATTAACGTAGCCGACGATATGGGCAAAGAGGCCTCCCGCGCATCCGGCGAGACCTGCTGAGATCATGAAGTTGATTGTTTTGATCTTGTTGGTGTTCACGGACATGATTTCAGCCGCCACTTCATCCTGACAGATTGCGTTCACGCCTTTTCCGTAAGTGGATGTGATGAATCGGCGTATCACCCAGATGGTGAAGATGGTGAATGTGATGACCCAGAAGAGCATCCATGGGCCGTTCAGCGTGTCTTTCATCGCCCAGACTGTGCTTTTCATTCCCTGAAAACCTCGGGAACCGCCAATCCAGTCAATGTTTTCGATGCCTGAGATAACCATGTAATTCACCGCAATGGTGATGATTGCCAGATAGTCATCACGGGTTTTGAAGGATGGGATGGCAACAAGGATGCTGCACAAGGCCGCCATGACACCACCGATGAGGATTATGAGAGGAAAGACCAGAAACGCCAGTGAAGCCGGAAGCATGGGGTCACCCAGCTTGTCACCGAAGAAGGCTACGGAGAGGACTGAAGACACATAGGCCCCCACACACATGAAAGCGGCGTGACCACAGGTGAATTCACCCATGTTGCCGTTGACTAGATTCAGACTTGTGGACATCATGATGTTGATACCAACGAACATGATGACTGCCTGAATGTAGTTTCCGATAATGCCGAACTGTGCCAGGGTCAGTAAGACGACGGCACAGGCCAGGATCAGAACATTGAGAGAGTATTTCTGCATTTCCGTGTCTCCCAACTAGATCTTGGTGGACTGTGGCATACCGAACAGTCCTGTGGGTTTGAGCCACAAAATAATGAGCAGGATGGTGAAGGCAAAGAGGTCTCGATATGTTGACGGGAAAACCGTCACGACACCGACTTCGATGAAGCCAAGCAGGAATCCACCGTAAAACGCGCCGCGAATATCTCCAATACCGCCGACAACTGCTGCGATAAATGCCTTCCAGCCGATCAGCATCCCCATGAAGGGTTCGAGAATCGGGTAGGACATGGCAAAGAGCAGCCCTGCCAGTCCCGCGAAAGCAGACCCTAGGACGAATGTGAAGACGATGATGGAATCGATGGGAATACCCATGAGCGGGATAGCGAATTTGTCGTAGGAAATACCGCGCATGGCCATGCCTATTTTCGTTCTGGTCACGATGAAATTCAGGATGGCAAAGACAGCGACTGCCGCGACAATGACAATGACCTTGAGGTTGGTAATGGTGACGCCACCGAAATGCCAGATGGATTTTTCGATCAGTTCAGGAAACTTGAGGCGGCTTGCTCCGAGGACGGCAAGGTTGGAGTATTCGAGAATCAAGCCACACATAAGGGCGGTAATAACCACGTAAAGGCGGTGTGCTCCTTTGCGTCGAAGAGGTCGATAAGCGATCCGTTCAAGGGTGACACCGACACATGCCGTCAGGGCCATGGTCAGGGGGACGGCACATATGAATGTCATGATAGGTGAAAGCCCCAGGGCTGGGCCGAGCATGAAACCTGAGACAAAAAAAGCGATATACGCGCCCACCATGAAGATGTCGCCATGGGCGAAGTTAATCAGGCGCAAAACACCATACACGAGGGTGTACCCCAGTGCGATGAGCGCGTAAAAACTTCCCCACTGCAGGGCGTTGAGTATATTTTGGATAATGAAGTCCACTGCGGTTCTTCCTTGAAATATCTTTTTGATATCGAGCCATCCGTTGGCTGGACTGGCCGTCATGGTTATCAAAAGGGCGGAGGCCTCATGGTCCCCGCCCTGTTTTCATTCGTTGTCAGCAGGTTATGGGCAGACGGATTCTTCGAAAACGAATTCACCCTGGTCGCTGATCTTGACGACGACCGCGCACTTGATCGGATCGCCCTGTGCATCAAACTTTGAGGAACCGGTGATACCGTCAAAGGACTTGATGGCGGCCAGGCCGTCGCGAACGAGTTTGCGCATTTCTACAGGATCAGAAGCAACCTTGCCTGCATTCTTGATGGCCTCAACCATGATTCCGATGGAATCCCAGGTCAGGGCTGCATAGTCGGCAGGGGTTGTGCCATAGGCTTTTTCGTAGCGGTCAATAAAGACCTTGGTGGCACCCTTGGCTCCGGCGGCGGCATAGTGAGTGGAGAAGTAGTTGCCGTAGCACTGTTCACCGCAGAGCTTGATCAGATCGGGAGTACCCCAGGCATCGGAACCCATGAAGGGGCCTTTGTAGCCGAGGTCACGAGCCTGCTGGACTATCAGTGCGACCTGATTGTAGTTGTCCGGCACGAAAATGAAGTCTGGGTTGGCTTTCACGATAGTGGTCAACTGAGCAGAAAAATCCTGATCTTTGGTGCCGTGAGATTCAAAGGCAACGACCGGGCCGAGACCTTTGGCTTCCCAGGAAGCTTTGAATATTTCAGCCAGCCCCTTGGAGTAGTCATTGGAAACGTCAAAGAGGACAGCCGAGGTCTTTGCATCGAACTTCTTGGCGGCAAAGTCTGCAACGACCGGACCCTGGAATGGGTCAAGGAAGGCTGCACGGAAGACCCAGGGGCGATCCAGAGTCGTGCTGGGATTGGTGGACCAGGGGGAAATCATGGGGACACGGTTGTCGTTGCAGGTTCCACCGGCTGGTACTGCCTGTTTGGATGAGTTGGGACCAATGATGGCGATGACATTTTCCTGATCGATGAGCTTCAGAGCCACGTTGGTTGCGGATTCCGCTTTGGACTCGTTGTCCATGTAGACGAATTCCAGGGGGTATTTCTTGCCGCCAACTTCCAGTCCACCAGATGCGTTGATGTCCTTGAGGTACATCTCCGCTGCATTCTTGGAACCTTCACCAACCTCCGGAATATCACCGGTCAGGGGCAGGTTGAAGCCGATCTTGATGGTCTGGGCCTTTTCTTCGCCGCAACCGGCGAGCAGGAAGGCGGAGCATACGAGCATGAGGGTCAAAGCACCCACGCTTTTCAGAAAAACTTTCATCATTTCCTCCTCTCATAGGAATTACAGTAACCAGTTGTGTGAACAAGCCCGATTCATACACAAAATTCAGAGTAGAGAAAAGGGGTTTTCCATAATACATTTTTGCAAATGGTCCAGTATCTATGAATTAATTTCGTATTATCGGGGAAATGTCAGTGGAATCGTCGCGAAATTTTCTTTTTACGCATTTTTTTATTACCATAAATGTCATATTAAGAGCGGAGCATGTTTTATAATTCTTAGAGAAATGCAAAAAAAAGACCCGCCGAAAAGGCAGGTCGAGGCTTCGTGTTCAGGAGATCCCTATAGCATAATCTTATCTTCCAGATAGGCCATAACGTTGTCGACGCATTCCTCAAGACTTTGTCGATCAGAGTCCAGATAGAGGTCCGGATTTTCCGGTGCTTCATATGGAGCTGAAATTCCCGTGTAGTTCTTGATTTTCCCTTCCCGCGCGAGCTTGTAGTAGCCTTTGACGTCGCGCGATTCACAGACCTCTACCGGACAATCCACATGAATGAGGTGGAAATCACCTTCGGAGTGGAGGGCGCGAAGTGCTTTTTGTACCTCATGGCGGGGAGTGATGAACGCACAGAGACAGAGGGTTCCGGCGTCCATGAAAAGTTTGGTCATTTCGCCGATACGTCGAATGTTCTCTGCACGGTCCTTTCGGGAGAAGCTCAGGTCACCACAAAGACCATGGCGGACGTTGTCGCCATCAAAGGTATAGACATTTCGGCCCTGGTCGAAGAGTCTTTTTTCAACGGCATGGGCAATGGTGGACTTGCCTGCGCCGGAAAGACCGGTAAACCAGAGGGTCACCGCGCGATGTCCATTTCTCTTTTCTCTTTCCAGTCGGCCTATTTCTCCGCGAAATTGCCTATTATGCCTCGGTGTCATGTTACTTCCGTCTCCTGGACCGCTTGCTTTTCTGCGTATCGATCTTGGCAATTTCTTCTTCACGAAGTGCGCGACGAAGGACTTTACCGACCATGGTTTTGGGGAGATCTGTTCGGAACTCAACGCGCCTCGGGACTTTATAATTGGCAAGTTTTTCCCGACAATAGGCTATGACGTCACTTCGGGAGAGGTTTTCGCCCTTTGCGAGGACAACGAAAACTTTGACTATCTCGCCGCGCGCCTCATGGGGGATGCCGACACTGACCGCCTCTTCGATTTTGGGGTGCGAATGCAGGACTTCATCTATTTCACGGGGGTATATATTGTACCCTCCTGATATAATGAGGTCTTTTTTGCGATCGACGATAAAAAAGTATCCTTCTTCATCCATATAGGCAATGTCACCAGTGTAAAGCCAGCCATTTCTGAGGACGTCAGCTGTGGCGTCAGGACGATTGTAATACCCCTTCATGACCTGAGGGCCGCGAATGACGAGCTCTCCCCGTTTGCCGGGTTCAAGGGGATCACCTCCCACGTCCATATCCACGACTTTGGCGTCTGTGTCGGGAAAGGGAAGTCCTATGGAGCCGTTCTTGCGAACCCCTTCAATGGGGTTGAAGTGTGTTACGGGTGACGCTTCGGTCAATCCATAGCCTTCTGAAAGTGCCGTCCCGGTAACTTTGGCAAACTGTTCCATGTATTCTACGGGCATGGGAGCCGAGCCGGAGACACAACAATTGATGGAGGAGAGGTCGTATTTTTCGACATCGCGTTGTTGAAGGAGTGAAATATACAGGGAGGGGGCACCAGGAAAGACAGTGGGTTTTAACTTCTGAATGCCCTTGAGGACATCCATGGGAACATATCGAGGAAACGGAGCCAGGGTCGCTCCCATACTGGTGGGCCATGTCAGGCACGTGGTCAAACCATATATATGGAAATAGGGCAGAATGCCGAGAAATGTTTCCTTCTGCTGCCCGAGGGTATGCATCATGGATTGACATTGTTGCAGGTTCGCCCCCAGATTGAAGTGGGTCAAAACGCAGCCCTTGGCAACTCCTGTCGTTCCTCCCGTATACTGCAGGAGGGCTGTGTCCTCTGGCGAAAGTCGATCCTCCGTGAACTTGTCACGGCCTTTGGTCAGTGTTTTGAAAGGGATGACTGATTTGTCGTCATAGGGGATTTTCGGGGCTGTTCCCTTTTTCATTGCCTGGAACTTGTAGAGCCAATTGAGTGGGAATTTCAGCCCCTCACCGATCGTGGTGACAAAGAATTTTTCGACATTGATTGAGTCGCGAAGCTTTTCAAGTTTGGGCCAAAGCAAATCCAGAGTTATACAGAAACGGACTCCGGCGTCATTGAATTGATGGACTATTTCCGTTTCCATATAGAGCGGGTTTGTCATGACGCCGATACCGCCGCACCGGGTCACTCCCCAGAAAGCGATAATGGTCTGGGGGAGGTTGGGAAGCATCATTGCAACCCGATCCCCTTTGCGTAGCCCGGCAGCCTTGAGCCCTGCTGCAAATATTTCGCTTTGGGCCTTGAGTTTGGCATAGGATATTGACCAATTCTTGAATACGATGGCCGTTCTGTTGGGCCATTTGTGTGCGGCGCGATCAAGAAAACGGAAAAGCGGAATCCGTTCGTAATCAATGTTTGGCGGAACAACCGGATCGTATGATTTCAACCAGGGACGGGCTATGGGCTCCATGAAGGGTCCTTTCAAAAGTATTGGGTCAGAAAAAATGTCGGGGAGACCGTATAATAGCCTGTCCATGCGGTCAACAAGGCTGTTTAAAACTCGGTGCAATCACATTTTTTTGACGGTCATTTCTCTGAGAGTGTTCTTTTAAGGAAAAGTTTTTTTACGAATAGTCTTATTTTAAAGAGCGTTGCACCCAATTGTCTTCATGGAAGACAGAGGAGATTAGCTCTTGGCAGGTATATTGCAAAATATTTTCTTGAGTCAAAGGTGTGGAAATCGTTGCCCACTGTCTAAAGTAAAATGCAGAAAGGCCGATCATTCACTGTGTCAACAATTTCTCCGTTTGTAGGAAAAACGGTTTCCTCAACGAGTGAAAGGTTGAAATGTATTGTGAATAGGCCAGTTGACAGGGTTGCAGTGCGCGACTAGGGTGATATAATCAGCACTGAAGCACGTCAAAAATCAAGATGAATCATTGACCGAGCGAATGGACGAGAGTGAATGTCAGAACCAGCTGCACATGGAATCAAAGGAATGTTGATCACGGACGGGCTTTACCTGAAACCGAGCAAGTCGACCCGGGTGCTCGCCATTCTGGAGGCATTGACTCGTGACTCGAATCTGTCCCAGTTCGAGTTGGGGAGACGCCTCAACCTGTCTGGGGCCATGGTCAACCAATATCTCAAGCAGCTTCAGGAAGGCGGGCTGGTCGAATTTCTTCCCGTCAACGGGAAAAGCTACCATTACACTCTGACCGATAAGGGAAAACAGGTCCGACGTGACATGTTTTCCGACTATTCTTCCGAGACAATCCGACTTTATACCACTATCAAGGATTTCGTCTTGGAGAATCTGCGGGGACTGCTTGATGAAGGCAAGACCCGGCTGGCTCTTTTTGGGGCTTCAGAAACCTGTGAAGTGGTTTTGTCAGCATTGCGCGACACCAAATTTCAAATAATGATTTTGCTGGACAATGATCCCAAAAAACAGGGACAGTTGTTCAATGGGCATGTGGTTTCGGCTCCTCAGGTTATGGAGCAGGTCGACTGTGACGCAGTGGTCATCACCTCATTCGGCAAGCAAGCCGAGATATATGAGCAACTCAAGCCGTACTCAGAAAAGCGCGGATTCCAAATCGTGAGATTTTGATTATGAAACAAATCAAGTCCATACAGTTGCCATCCGGCATCTTCATCGGCCAGGGATTTCCCTGTTTTATTGTGGCTGAAATAGGGAACAACCATCAGGGCGAATTCAAGATCGCCAAGGAGATGGTTGACAAGGCTGCTGCAGCCGGAGTTCAGGCTGTCAAATTTCAGAAACGTGACATGGAAGCCTTGCTGACCCGTGAAGGACGCGCTGCGCCCTATACTGGCTGCAACAGCTTCGGACCGACCTACGGGGAGCATCGGAATGCGCTTGAGTTGTCCATTGATCAAATGGCCGAACTCAAGGCATACAGTGAATCTCTTGGATTGGTCTTTTTTGCCTCAGCCTGGGATGACCCGAGCCTCAAGCAGATTCTCGGGCTCGACGTTGATTTGCTCAAGATATGTTCGGCTGACCTGGTGAATGTTCCCCTTGTCCGCAAGTATGCGGCTGCCAAGGTGCCAATCATCCTTTCAACAGGCATGAGCTCTCTTGAAGATATTGATGTCGCCCTGTCTGAGATTCGGGCTTATCATGATGATGTCATTCTGTTGCATTGCAATTCGTCATACCCTTGCCCCGAAGACCAGATCGGCCTGCCTGTCATGGATGCTTTGTCCGAGCGGTACGGATTGCCTATTGGCTACTCAGGGCATGAACAGGGCCTGGGGCCGAGTGTCGGTGCCGCCGCTCTTGGCGCATGTGTGGTCGAGCGTCATTTCACCTTGGATAAATCCTTGAAAGGGACTGATCATCAAGCTTCTCTTGAGCCACATGAGTTATCGCAGATGGTGACCATGATTCGCGAAGTGGAGCGAGCCATGTGCGTCAAAGGCAAAAAAGTTTTTCCGGAAGAGCAGGCAGCAGCCAAAAAGTTACGCAAATGCATTGTGTTTTCGCGAGATCTCCCCGCCGGGCATATTTTGGCTGAGGCTGATTTGACCACTCGCAGTCCGCGGGTGGGTGTGTCTCCAGTTCATTGGGATGAAGTGGTCGGTGCGACTCTCAAGAAATCAGTCAAACAGGAAGAACCATTGCAATGGGAAACTCTCAACGTGGCGGAAAATGATTGCGCCGATGCAGCGACCTCATAAGCATCTTGAAAGTAAATGAATGAGAGTGCCGTTTCGCCCTGGCGAAACGGCACTCCTTTTTGTGTGACACCATGCCGACTTTTCGAGAAAAGTTGAAAAAATCATTCATTGGGTATCCTGTGGGTGCTATGAGATATGGGCGGAAGACACTATGCGCCAAGGAGGCAATATGAGTCAGCAGGATATCCTACTGGAAACCGGGACAAACGAATTGGAAATCATAGAGTTTTTTATCCATGAGGAAACCGAACGTGGACTGGTCACGCATTATTTTGGCGTTAATGTTGCCAAGGTTCTCGAAGTTGTGGAAGCTCCGGACGGATTGACCGGGTCTGAAGCGGCTGTTCATCCGAGTTTTTTGGGAACCATTCCGCTGCGAGATCTTATTCTTCCGGTGGTGGATTTGAGCGTCTGGCTGGATTTGCATCGGGCCGAGGATTTGAACGAACCGATTATTGTGACTGAATTCAACGCCATGATAACCGGTTTTCTGGTCTCAGGCGTTACCCAGATTCACCGCGTCAATTGGGCTGAAGTCGAACCGCCGAGCAAATATTTTTCCAGTATGGATTCCAACTGCATAACCGGAACCATCAAGATCAATGATCGTTTTGTCCTGATGCTTGACCTTGAACAAGTCCTTGCTGATCTTGATGAATCGGGTTCCACTCAGGCAAATCTCAGCGATATTGTTTCTGATGAGCGCTATCACGCAATGATAGCGGATGATTCAACCTCTGTGCGCGAATTGCTCCGAACGAATTTTACCAATGCCAATTTTGAAGTCACCTTGGCGTATGATGGAGCGGAGGCGTGGGCGAAACTCGAAGCGATCAAGGCTCAATCTCAGAAAGAGGACCGTTCTCCGCTCGATTATTTGGATGTGGTTGTCTCTGATGTGGAAATGCCACAGATGGATGGATATACGCTCACGAGAAAAATCAAGGAAGACCCTATACTCAAAGTACTCCCGGTGACCTTGTTTTCGTCCTTGATATCCAAGTCCGTTTTACATAAAGGCAAGGCCGTTATGGCAGACGCGCAGGTGACAAAGCCCGAGTTTAATGGATTGACCGCCAAGGTCATTGATCTGATTGAGAGCTGGCGAGAGAAAATACAGGGATAATGCTCATCTGTTCTGGTCGAACTAGAGACCAGAGCCGAGATGGGGAGACGACGGTTTCGGCTCTGGTCCCTTAGAGGGGCTGGAAATATGAACTGCAGTCCTAAGTGGTTGCTTCGCCTATACAATCACGCAGGGAGCTGACGCCACAGGAGTGACGCATGATCACAGGAACACCGGTTCCGCGCAGAGCAGCAAGAACGTCCTTGCGAGCTTTGTGGGAAACCTTGTTGGTGAAGAGGACGACGAAGTCGACATTCCCCAAGGAGCCGGATATCTTTCGCTCCTTTCCTGTGTAGCATTTTAGTTTGACTCCATTCTTTTTGGCTTCATTCATGTAGTCTCGTTTCAACCTGTCCATTCCGCCTACTAATGCTGCGCACATAGTTCCCTCTTCTTTGTTGAGATTGAAAATCGTTATCAATCAATATGAGGAACAGACGGCGTTGTCAACCAGGAAAAGCGTTCCTGGTTGTTTTTTTCTCAAATTGTTATCGTTTTGTCTTCAATGTGTCCCGCAGGGCTTTTCCGTCATGCCATGCCTTGCCTTTTTGTTCTCCAACTGACCAGTAAATATTGTCCGGCATGGAAAGGAGTAATGGCCGGACTTTGGTTATGTCCGGATACCCATCTGTCATGAAACGGTCTTCAGTCCAGGTGCCTTTGACTTCTCCGAGGAAGAGAGAATGGGTCTCCAGGTCAACGTGTTTGAATAATTCAAGCTCTATTGATATCGGGCAATCCTCGATCAATGGGGCGTTGGCAAGAGAGCCGAAATGGACTTTGAAAACAGTTGATTTGTCGGTGCGGTTTCCAGATGCGAGGCCGACGTAGTCAGTTTCGTTCACCATATCAACTGAAGGGAAATTGATGCTGAACTGTCCTGTTTCCAGAATAGCCCTATGGGTTGCGTGCTTGGCATTGACGCCAATACCCATGAGGCAGGGTGTGTGAGTAAACCGACTGACCCAGGCCAGAGCCATGAAGTTGGGTTTTCCGTCAAGCATGCTTCCGACAATGGTCTGCGGGGCTGGGAGCACATACGGATCCGTGCCTATGTTCATTCTTTCGTGCATATTTTTCTCCTTGGTTGCAAGTGATTAGATTGTTGTTTGTACATACAAGTTTTATGACTTTGAGAAACAGTGAAAGACTTCACCGAGAGAACTCGCCGAGGTTTTCCAGTTGCTGATTTGCCTGGTCTATGAGCGAGGTCAGTTCATGTCCTTTTTCGGTGCCGAGAACTTTGGAATATTGGTCATGCAATGTTTTCCAGGCGTTTTCAATGGCAGGGGTCAACTCTGCTCCCTCACGAGTCGGGTATATTCGAACAATTTTTCCTTTTTGTTCGCGCTCTATGAACCCATTGTATACCAACTTGTCAGCGAACCGGGTCAGGGTCGATGGGGCAAGGGCGAGGTGCTCACTCAATTCCTTTTGGGTTATTCCTGGCTGTTCATTAATGAGTACCATCATGAATGCGTGAGAAGGTGAAAGGCCGGTTCCTTTGAAAGCCATGTCCGCCATTTTGCCTATATTTCGTGCAAGGCTGTTGGCGGTAAAATACAGACAGTTGTGGAGATATCGTGAAGCAGTTGTCATGAGATGTCCTTTGTTTGTACATACAAATATAATGAATGTTGTCTTCTGTCAAGAGCGGGTGAGGGTGCTTTGGAGGGGGAATGGGAAGAGGGATGAAGGTGTTCTGTGTGGAGTTGTGAGAAAGAATATCGGAAGACATTTGAGAAAGTGATGCCTTTTGTGAACGAAAAAGTTGGGGAGGCAGGGGAGGTGATTACAGGTCTCATTGTCATGGTGAAGAGGGGAGTGGGTGGGCTTTCAGGGTGCTGTCTGTCGCTTGGGCAGAAGGCTGTTGCTCTGTGTATTCAAGGAAAGGGCATCGGGACCGGAGTGATTTCTGTGATGTGATCAGGGGTTATTGCTCAACCGGTTCCCATGAACCGCTTTCCGGGGCTATTTCAGGCAAAGCACAGGGTTTTGCATCAACAACCCGGTTTCCCATTCCTTTATCGACCAGGAGCGGGGCGGCCCCGATGATGACGTTGACATTACCGCCTAGAAAAATCTGTCCTTTGATAGGGGTGAAATCGTTAAGTTCAGTCCATGCGAAGGTATTGGTCTCTCCCCTGAGAGATTCAAAGGAATGACAGTATATGGCGTAGCGTCCCTCCCCTCGGACTCTATTATTGGCAAAGAATCCCCGGGAGCCGGTTTGAACAATGCCACGCGCTTGAGACCCGCCGCCCATGATAATATCGTTGCAGGTTATAACCATATCGTTCGCATAGAGGAGCATGCCTGTGGAGGCTTTTCCTCGGACTTCAATTCTATTGCCACTCATTGTCATTCTATTATTCTTGCTGAAGTTGGCTCCGCCGCTTGTGTCAAAGTACCACCCGGCTACAATGCCATTCGGCCCGTACTTGTGAGGAAATGGAATCCCATCTTCCGGGGTCGTAATACGATTTTTATCTATGGTGATAGAGCCTTCCCCCTTGGGACCGATGACATTGTCCAGAACTTCGATGCCATTTCGGGCGGCTTCGTTAATGATATTGTTTGTGATGCTGATCTGGGCGGCCCAGGTCCAATCTATCATGATGCCGTATCCAGCCACGGTATCCGGGTTGTCTGTGTCCATGGAAAAACGGTTGTTGACTATTTTGATGGTCCCGAGAGCTGCCCGCTTGAGACGTTTGCTTCTGTTGTCGAGTCGGTTACCAACGACAATCCCGGCTTGGAAAGAGAGAGTCTCCCCTCCCGTCCATTTGACATTGATTTGTTGTGGTTTGACATTGCTCACCGTACAGCCTCGAACATCAAGGCCTCCCACATGAGGAAAGTGAAGTGGGGTTCCCTTGGCACCGTCAAAGTGAATGGAATGAATCGCGATGAGTGGCCCTTTGCCGGAAGGCGGCGCTCCTTTGACGGGGAGGGGGGAATAGAAACTCCAATACCCACCGGAGAGCGTGGTCGTTGGTTCGCCCTGAGAATCCTTCTCGCCTCGGATGCGGACATTTTTGGTGATTTTGATTCTGCCATCCGTGCCGAGGTCAAAATCCCCCTGCAACACAATAGTCCCCCCCCCGTCCACCGCTTTTTGGATATTGGCGATATCCTGTTCCGGGTTACCGGTCCCGACTATTGTTTCTTCGGCAAGGGCCGGATAGGCGGTGAGCAAACAGATGAACGCAAGTATAATAACAGCACGGCAGGGCATGAGGCCTCCGATTATAGGTGAAATTCTTCGAAGAATTTACATCCTTCCGAGCAGATATTCAAGATCGGGACTGTTCATTTTTCTTTCTACTCTGCAAATGCGTGTACTTGAAGGAGGCTTTTCCCATCGCCTCATCCCTCCCTCGTCATCTTCCCCTTGCATTGGACAAGACAGGACTTGGGGCGAACTCAATATCCTCGATGACGAGGGATTGTTGTGCCCTCGGTGGCAAAGCTTTGTGCTTGCATGTTGAGCCTGTCCTGCTCGTGGACTGCGGTGACCACTGCTTGGCAAATTGCTTCCTTTGAGGTGTTCCCCCGATGGATATCCGCAACGAGTTTTTTCAATGTCGCGGCCATATGGGGTTGTTCGGCCCATAAAGGGTAGTGTGCCCAATACTCTGCGGCCATGTCCATTTTATTGAGATGTGCTGCTGCATATCCCGCATGAAGATATGCGTCAGGTATTTCTTTGTGTTCCAGGCAGGTGTCGAGGACCAGAAGCGCATCTTTGTCTCTGCCCAGCCGAGTATAGCATATGCCGGCCATGACGAGGTGTGAGGGGCGAAGCCCCTGTCTTTGACTCTCCTTGGCGGCGCGGAGAGCATCAAACGCCTGGGCTGCGATGGCAAAGTATTTCCTGGCTTGATCTGAGCTGTTTCTCATTTCCGCAGCACGGGCGCGGGTGAAATTCTTTTCCGCTTTTCGGGAAGCAGGAACTAAACCGGAGAATATCGACATGTCCAACCGTATCGTTTTTCAGTACGGAGATCGAGAGAGAATGACACAAAACAGGTGAAAAAGGGGCTTGGGATACAAAAAGGCCGGGCAAAAATGCCCGGCCTTTGCCTGTTTTCCAAAACGCTGAGGTTAGTCGTCTTCTTCGACGACAGCCTCGGAAATAGCGCATTCGGTGGTCAGCAGCATGCTGGAAACGCTGGCAGCGTTTTGCAGGGCGATGCGGGTGACCTTCTTGGGATCAATAACTCCGGCCTCGACCAGATCGACATACTTGCCGGTCCGGGCGTTGAAGCCATTGGTGCCATCAAGACCTTTGACTTTCTCGACGACGACTGTGCCTTCCAGGCCGCAGTTGTTGGCGATCTGTTTCAGAGGCTCTTCAATGGCCCGAGCAATAATGGCGATTCCGGCCTGTTCGGTGTCGTTGTCTCCCTTGAGTTCGCAGAGGCCAGTGCCTGCACGGACCAGCGCTGTGCCACCACCGGGAACAATACCTTCATCGACTGCGGCGCGGGTTGCATTGAGAGCATCTTCGACGCGGTCCTTGCGCTCTTTCATCTCGATTTCAGTGGGAGCGCCGACCTTGACCACGGCAACGCCACCGACCATTTTGGCCAGGCGTTCCTGCAGTTTTTCACGGTCGTAGTCGCTGGTGGCGTTTTCGGCCAGCCCCTTGATCTCTTCGCAACGGCGTTCGATGGCGGCCTTCTCGCCTGCTCCGCCCACGATGAGGGTGTTTTTCTTGCCGATGACCACTTTTTTGGCGGTTCCGAAGTCTTCAGGCTTGATGGATTCCAGGGTGACGGCAGTGTCTTCGGACACGACGCCTGCGCCGGTCATGATCGCGATATCGCGAACCATGTCTTTGCGACGGTCTCCGAAACCGGGAGCCTTGACAGCGCAGACCTTGAGTGCGCCACGCATGGCATTGATGGTCAGACCTGCCAACGCCTCATTTTCAATGGTTTCGGCCACGATCACCAAAGGACGTCCAGCCTTGGCCACTGCTTCCAGAATAGGAACCAGCGGTTTGATGTTGGAGATTTTTCCCTCGGAAAGCAGAATGAAGGGGTTTTCGTATACTGCTTCCTGCTTGTCGTGATCGGTGACAAAATACGGTGAGAGCCAACCGTTATCCCACTGGAGACCTTCGACCACATCCAACTCGATGGTCAATCCCTGGGATTCTTCAACTGTGATGACTCCGTTATCGCCGACTTTTTCCACGGCCTCAGCCAGGATTGCTCCGATGGCATCGTCATTGTTGGCTGAAATTGCGCCGACCTGGGCTATTTCGGAGCTTTTTTTCACGGGCTTGGTCAATTTTTCCAATTCCGCGACAACATGCTCGACAGCCATGTCAATACCGCGTTTGATAGACATGGGGTTACGACCGGCGGCCAGCAGTTTGACACCTTCATTGAAGATGGACTGGGCCAGAATAGTCGCAGTGGTGGTTCCGTCTCCGGCGATTTCGTTGGTCTTTGATGCGACCTGCTTGACCATCTGGGCGCCCATGTTTTCGAGCTTGTCTTCCAGGTCAATCTTTTCAGCGACGGTGACGCCGTCCTTGGTTACCTGGGGAGCGCCCCAGGTCTTTTCCAACATGACGTTACGTCCCTTGGGTCCCAAGGTTACCTTGACGGCATTGGCCAGAGTGTTAACGCCTTTCTGCATGCCTTCACGGGCGACTGCTTTGTAATCGATTGCTTTTGCCATTGTCTGTAAGTCCTATGAAGTCAGGTTGTAAGGATTAAGCGAACACGCCCAGAATGTCATCTTCACGCATGATGATCAGCTCTTCTCCGTCCATGGAGAACTCGCTGCCTGCGTATTTGGCAAACAGGACGGTATCTCCGGCCTTGACGGTCTGGCACTCGGGGCCGGCTGCCAAGACTTCTCCACCCTGCGGTTTTTCCTTGGCGGAATCCGGGATGTAGATGCCTCCGGCGGTCTTTTCCTCTTCTTCCTTCCTCTTGACGATGACGCGGTCGTTCAACGGTTTCAAAGCCATCTGATATCTCCTTTATGATGAAAATAGTACCGCCCTGAGGCGGCGCATTCGTGTTGACTGCGCACAGAGATAAGACCCTGGTATCGTGTGTCAACACTCCTGTGCAATATTTTTCCACTGACGTCACAGAGGCCGGCTTGTCATATATGGCGAAGACCTGTAACAAAGAGAGCATGAAGAAAGATAATTTCGAGATGGTGGAGGAGGAAAAATAATGCAACCCGGACAGCAGCGGTTGGTGGTGGTTTCAAACCGGCTTCCCGCCGCAATCAAAAGGGATGGTGACGGCTGGACAGTCAAGGCAGGGGCCGGAGGGCTCGTCACGGCACTGGCTCCGGTTCTCAAGAACAGGGGAGGGGTCTGGATAGGTTGGGCAGGGAATTCGGACCCGGAAATGGATGTTGATTCGCTGTTGGAAGATTTTTCTTCGAGTGCCGGTTATGACCTGTACACCGTGCCCCTGACAAAAAAGGAAGTGGATGGGTATTACTTTGGTTTTTCCAACGAGATCATCTGGCCCCTGTTTCATGATCTTCAGACTCGGTGCCGATTTCACCCGATGTATTGGCGGATGTTTTTGGATGTGAATTTCAAGTTTGCCGAATTGGTGGCGCGTAAAACGACCTCTGATGATTATATATGGATTCAGGACTATCATCTCATGCATCAGGCTTTTTTCCTGAAATCCATGGGGGTCAAAAGGAATCTGGGTTTTTTCCTGCATATTCCGTTTCCCACTCCGGATATCTTTATGAAGTTGCCGTGGCGGTGGAAGGTTATTCAGGCTCTGACAGAATTCGATCTGGTAGGGTTTCAAACCATGCAGGACAGAAAAAATTTCACTGAATGCCTGCGGCGTCTTATGCCTGAGACACGTGTTGTCGGTCGTGGAGCCGTGGTTTCAGTAGATATGGGGAATCGACAATTTCGTTTGGGGGCTTTCCCTATATCGATAGATTTCAATCAGTTTTCAGAGCTGGCGGAACAGCCGGAAGTCGTCGAAGAATCTTTCAAGATCAAGGAGGCTTTGCGGCATCGCAAGATAATTCTCGGTGTTGACCGTCTTGATTATACCAAAGGCATTCCTGAGCGTATCCGTTCCATCCAGACATTGCTTCGCCGTTATCCCGAGTTGATAGGACGGATCAATTTTGTCCAGATAGCCGTACCCAGTCGCGAGGAAGTGGATGAATACAAGGAACTCCGCATTGAAATCGAACAACTGGTGGGGCGAGTCAACGGGGAATTCTCTTTTCCCGGTTGGGTGCCGGTACACTATCATTACAAGAGTTTTCCCCCGGAAGAGCTTGTCGCTTATTACAGTGCGGCGGATATAGCGCTGGTCACTCCCTTGCGTGATGGAATGAATCTGGTCGCCAAGGAGTATTGCGCCTGCAATGTCAATGAAGATGGTGTTCTTGTCCTGAGTGAATTTGCCGGGGCTGCCGCACAGCTCCAGAAAGACGCCTATCTGGTCAACCCGTATGATATGGAAGGTATTGCCAAGGCTCTTAATCGGGCTTTTCACTGGGACAAGGAAGAACGGCGCGGGCATATGGCCAATCTGCGGGATAATATTCGCAAGAACAATATCTACTGGTGGGTTGATTCCTTTCTGAATGCGGGGATAGCCAAGTCTTTGGGTGATTTTCCGGAAGTGGACACCCTTCAGTTTGAGCGCGGGTAATGGGGAGCCGGATTTGAAGAGTTTCGGGTTTTGCTATAGTCTTGTCTCATGCTTGTGCTCAAATGTGCGGCGTGCCGT
Source organism: Pseudodesulfovibrio piezophilus C1TLV30 (assembly GCF_000341895.1). Taxonomy (NCBI): domain Bacteria; kingdom Pseudomonadati; phylum Thermodesulfobacteriota; class Desulfovibrionia; order Desulfovibrionales; family Desulfovibrionaceae; genus Pseudodesulfovibrio; species Pseudodesulfovibrio piezophilus. The sequence goes on from NC_020409.1 coordinate 2,845,748, forward strand.
CGCAAACTCTGGAAGTATTACAAGAAAGGGCAGGGAGAGGTGCACCGTTGCCACAAAGATCGCATTCACAAGGTTTTTACCTTGATAGAAAGGGATGGGAAGGTGTTCTGTTCCTGCGGGAAGGCCGTGGGGATTGACCGTGGCCTTTTTTACACAATGGACAAAAAGGCGTTCACATACAAGGGAACCAAGACAAACAGTTAGGCGTTTTCCTGTTTGTCATAGAAAGCAAAATTGTTCTTTCCTTTCCGTTTGACCTGATACATGGCCTTGTCTGCCGCGTCCATGATCGACTCTACACTTTCGCCATCTGTGGGATACAGGGCTATGCCGATGGAGGCCCCTGTATTCACGCGATCGCCTTCAATGACATAATGTGTGCGCAGGCGTTCCACCAGTTGTCCGGCCAGGGCTGCAGCCATGCTTCTGTCGGCTCGGGGCAGGATAACGATGAATTCATCTCCACCTTGCCGATAAGTGACGCCGTGTTGTGCGACGACGTGGTTCATGCGTCGTGCAGCCCGCACCAGTAAGGTGTCCCCGGCCTTGTGCCCGAGATTGTCGTTGACTTCCTTGAAACCATCAAGGTCAATGAAGACTATAGCCACTTTGGTATCAGTGTCTTCGGCGTCAGTGAGTTCCTTGGGCAGGGCTTCTTCAAGGGCGAGTCTGTTGCGCAGCCCGGTCAGAGTATCCCGATAGGCGAGCTGCATGGTACATTTATCCTGTTCCGGGTCATGGACCGTACAGAAATAGGCATTGTGGTCTGGGGAGAAAATAACGTTCCAGTTGAGCTTCAGGTATTTTTCATTCTTGCACATGAATCTGAAGGAAAAGGATGTGGAGCCGATGTCTGAAGTGATGAGTTGCTGCATGTCGGCAAGAACACGTTCCCGATCGTCAAAGTGGATATGTTCCATGAGGTAATTTCCCTGAAGATCCTCTCGGGAAATGCCTGTCACTCCTTCCCAATGAGTATTGACGTCTTCGAATTGTCCATCAATGGAGATGACGGCACACATGTCGGGAGAAAGAGACAACCATGCATACCGCTCGACGTAGAAGAGTCTTTGGAGCAGATAAGGGTCGAAATCTTCTTCGAAGAACAGGTTCATATCCATGGTCTCCGATACCGTTTTTCGGTATTTTACACCAGAAGAAATTTTGATAGTTGACAAAAATGTCACGCAAGGGAGGCTTGAAAGCACACTCTCCCAAACAATGCCCGCCCTATAATAGGGATATTGCTCTGTATCAGTCTGATATGTCGAGAAGAGGAGAAGGAGGAAATAATGGTATGAAACAATGGCTTCGACTTGTATTCATTCTTGTGGGTATCTTGTCTTGGGGACCGTATACGGCGGCGGCTGACGGTATATGTACAACCATTCCGTGGGGTGAGAAACTCTCAGCGGTGCAGAATCTTACCTATTCCGGCACAGCTTCGGGGATTTTGTATTACACTGTTACCAGAGTCGAGACCTGTGGCCTGTCCAGGCTTGAGGGGAGTCGTGTCACCTACGGATTTCGTCATGAACGTCTGTACTCGACCCTTGTTGAGATCGACAGGACAGATGACCTGCGCAAGATTGTTTCTTTATTTGTAGAAACCTACGGACTGCCTGAGACCAGGCTGGAAGACGGGTGGGATGTTTCCCTCTGGGAGAATGACGATCTCAGGATCAAGCTCAAAAGCCAGTATGCAACAGGTCGGGTCAAGATTGGCATGTACTATAAGCCCTTGATGCTAAAAGGCGAGCACTGATTGTAGGTTACAATACTCGGCGCGCACCGAGAAAGCGTTTGTGCCAATAGCTGTTGAGCAGAGGGGATTCCATGACCCGCTTTCCTGAGCTGGGAGAGTGGACAAATGTTCTCCTGTCAGTGACTATCCCGACGTGTAGTCCCTTTTTGCCTTTGTCCACCTGATAAAAAATCAGGTCACCGGGGCGGATGTCGGTATATTTGACAGTCTGCCCCCAGCCGAATTGTTGCCATGACAGACGGGGTATTCTGATACCGTGTTGGCGAAAGACGAAATAGACGAAGCCGGAACAGTCAAATCCTGTACTCGGACTGGTTCCACCCCATTTGTACGGCGCTCCGATAAGGCTCCTCGCAGTCCGAATAATTGGTGCAGCCTTGGTGGGGACCGTTCTTGAAGCCGTGGAGACTTCGGCCTGATGTGCTCCGGGCGGGGTATACTTTTTTTGGGCGGCGCATCCCCCGGCCAACAGCAACACAAGCATCAGGCAAGCCGTGGAGAATATGCCTGTATGGTGCTTGTGTCGCTGGGCAGAGATACGGGACATTCGGCTCTCTTATCGTACTCGGATAAAAGATTTGACGCCGCGAGTGCCGGGCACTGACTTGGCATGGGCGATGGCTTCATCCCGTTCCTTTTCCGTCCCAACAAGCCCGAGCATGATGATTTTGCACTGCACTATCTCGACATCAATATTGGTGGACCAGATGTCCTTGTCTCCGACCAGTTTGTTCTTGAGCTTGGCCGCAATATCCATGGTGTCCATTGTTCCGCAAAGATCATCTTCCCGCTTGGGCAAAAAATAGGTGGTGACGGTTTTGACGCCTTTCACTCCCTTGGCAATGGAGACAGCCTTGTCCACCTGGGCATGGCTGTCATATTCGCCAACCAGATAGACATTGCCTTCGTAGCTGTATGCGTCAAAGTCGAGGAATTTGATGGTATCATCTTTCAGAAACTGTTCTTCAATGAGAAAGGATATTTTTCTGTCGCTGGTGTAGGTGCCGACATTGCGTTCTTCCACGGCTACATCGTATACGGCGCACCCGCCGATAAACTGGACTGCCAACATGATCAATGTGAATGACAAGAATACGGAGCGTCTCATGAATTCCCCCTGAGAATTTCTAGGTAATGTCTTTGTATCGGTTTTGCGCACTGGGAGCAACTTCATTAGGCAAGCAGAGCGAGCGCTGATTGCAACATGGTATCGGGAATCGACCATGGCCCTGTCCATGGAGGAGCCAGGCTGAAGTCATGCCCGTCGATCCGCATGCTGTAGCAATGCAGTCGCATGGTTCGGTGCTGGTTCTTTTCGCCATATTTATGGTCGCCCACCACAGGATGATTCCGTGAGGCGAGTTGGACCCGAATCTGGTGTGTTCTGCCTGTGAGCAGACGGACCGCAAGCAGGGTGTGGCGTTGCGTCTGGGTGAGGGCGACGACTCGTGCTAGTGCAGCCTTTCCGGAACCGACCCTGACTTTTTCCTTCCCTGGGCTCCCCTGCTTTTCCACTTTGTCTTCCAGTATCATTTCTCCGGAGTGAGGCCATTGACCTTCGACCCAGGTCAGGTACAGTTTTGCGACGTCTCCCGCCGCGAAACTGTCATTGAGTCGCCGTAGGGTGCAATACTCTTTGGCAGCCAGCAACAACCCAGAGGTGCCCTTGTCCAATCTGTGTGCCAGGGTGGGCATGAAATCCGCATCGGCAAACATAGCGGTGAGTCGGCCTGTGACGGAGTCTTTCACTTTATCACCTCCGTGAACAGCCAATCCCGCAGGTTTTGCAATGGCCATAATATGAGCATCCTCATGGATGATATCCAAACCGCCCTTGGCAGCCACGGCTGATTCAGCACCTGGAGTATACGGTGGGATGCGAACTATTTGTCCCGATTCAATGCGGTCAAAAGGTTTTTTCCGCCCTTTGTTCACACGTACCTGTCCCTTGCGAATCCATCGCTGGATGGCAGAACGTGGGACATCTCCGGTCAGGCGGCGTTCGAGAAACTGTAGGAGCTTTTGTCCTGATTCAGCCTTTGAGACTGTGATGAATTGGACTTCCGGCATGGTCTTCCGATTTGCAAATGGTTGAAGTCTTTCGGAGTGGGTCTGTGATGTCTTTCCTATGGCATGCTCCCGACAGCATCAATCGGGTGGCTGTTGTCGGCATATACCGTGTTCCGGGCCTGTATGACAAGGATCCTGTCCTTATTGCATCAAACCGGGGACAAAGGTCACTATGCCGGGGAAAAGCATGATCAGGGCTGCGCACAGACAGTAGGCAAGCATAAAGTATGTCACACCTTTGAAGACATCGGTCATGGGGACGTCTTTGGCCATGGAAGCAACAATGAAAAGATTGACCCCCACAGGTGGAGTTATGGCCCCCAGGGTGGTAACGACGGTGATAAGAACGCCGAACCACAGGGGATCATAGCCCATGGCCGTGACCACGGGAAAGAAGATCGGGATAGTGACCAGAAGCAGGGCCAGGGCATCCATGACCATGCCGCCGATAACATAAATCAGGCAAATGATCAGGATAATGACCATGGGCGGTATGGGGAGGGCCGCCACAGCACTGGCCGCCTCGAAGGGGAGTCTGGTAATGGCCAGAAAACGGCCGAAGATGACTGCGCCGAAAATGATGACCATGATCATGCATGAAATCTTGAGGGAATCGTTTACCGCCAGCCAGAATTTCCTGAATGTCATCTTTCCGGAAAGAGTGGCAATGATGAGAGCGAGTGCTGCTCCGGCCGCTCCTGCTTCGGTGGGGGTGAAAAATCCGAGAAACAGGCCTCCCATGACCAGAATGAACAGAATGATCATTTCGATGGAGCCGGGCAGAGAGGCCAGCTTTTCCTTGAATGTGGTCTTGGGACCGGCCGGCCCCCAATCCGGATGTTTGCGGCACAGGAACCAGACTGTTCCCATGAAGAGTGCTGTGAGGAGGACGCCCGGAACAATACTGCCCATGAAGAGTTGGGCGATGGATTGGCTTGTCTGCAATCCGATGATGATCAAGACGACCGATGGGGGGATGATGACGCCCAGCGTTGCACCTGCTGCCACAGCGCCTGTGGACAGGATGGAATTGTACTTGAATTTTTTCATCTCCGGCAGAGCCACGGTGGACATGGTTGCCGCTGTCGCGGAATTGGACCCGCATATGGCGGCGAACCCGGCGCAGGCGAGAATGGTGGTCATGGCCAGTCCGCCCCTGATTTCTCCCATCCATGCATAGGCAGATTTGTAGAGCCGTTCATTGACCCCGGAGTGAAAGCATATCTGGCCCATGAGGATGAAGAGTGGAATGACTGTCAGGCCGTATCGGGAAAAGACATTCCAGAGTTCTGTACCGAGCATGCCGGTGGCGGCATTCCAGTTGAGAACAGAGGCAAATCCGCCGAATCCGATGATGGCCATGGCAAAGGCAACCGGGATTCTGAACAGAAAAATGACCGCAAGGAGGAGAAGAGTGCCGACGATTCCGGAGGTAATCGGGTCCATTACTGTACCTTCCGTGCTGTCAGGATTTTGAGAGTGTCCACACACAGAACGAATGACAGGGCGAAGCATCCGGTCGCAGTGGCAAAAACAAAAGGATGATAAATGATCTGGAGTGTCTCGGAGAGTTCTCCTGTTTGTACCAAAAATGCCGCCCATTTTGTGGTTTCTAGTCCACAAAAGATGAAGAAAAGGCAGGAAATGAGACTGGTTAGGGCGTCAGTCATGCGTTGGACAGCCTGGGGAAAGCGATTCAGGAGCAGGCCGACCGCAATATGTGATTTTTGTCGTTGGGAAAAGGCGAGTGAAAAGGCAGCGACAACAGCACCCATGAAGCCCATGAGTTCAAATGTCCCTTGAATAGGTGCCCACATTGCACGAAAGACCATGTTGGCACATGCCAGAAGCATCATGCATACGAGGAAAACGCCTGCGAGAAAAGTCAGAGCCTTGGCAAGACACTCGCTCAGCCGGTCAAGTCTGTCTATCATGATATGAAGAAACGCCCCCCAGCAAGTGAGGGGCCTTGGATTGAATGGTTATTTGCCGATTTCGGCTTCATGCTTGGCCTTCATCGCCAGCATGTCAGCCAGAATGGTTTCGGCATCAAGTCCAGCCTTGGCAGCAGCGGTTTTCCATGACTCGACAAGCCCGGCACTTTTGGTCTTGATTTCATCGTGTTCAGCATCGGTGAGCGTGAAGACTTCAACCTGATACTTTTGTTTGCCCCATGCCAGGGCTTCGTTTGTATAGTTGTCCAGGTAGTGTCCGGTCCATTGCGCCTGTTCCCGCCCCATATCGTCGAGAACCTTTTTGACATCAGTCGGGAGGGTTTCCCACCGGGCTTTGTTCATGATGATGGCAAAAGGATAGACGGGCAGGTTGGTTATGGTTTCAAATCGGCAGGTTTCGGCAAAATTCATGTCCTTGAGAACATCGAACGAGGAAACCAATCCCTTGACCACGCCTTTTTGCAATGCTTCGGGTGTTTGGGACATCGGCATACCAACGCCCTGCGCGTCAAGTCCCCCAAGAATTTTGAGGATCGATCCCGAGGCGCGGAGTTCCACGCCCTTGAGGTCCGAAAGTTGCTTGATGGCGATCTTGCTCATGACTTGCGACGGAGCCGAAGTGAACATGGTCAGCACCTTGACATCGTCGAATTCGCTTGGCTGGTATTTGGTAAAAAGATCCCACATGGTCAGACTGGCGACTTCCGTAGAGGTAAAGGCCACAGGCAGATTGACTGCGGACATGGCCGGGAAGACTCCGGGATAGTATGGAAGGCTGATACAGCCGATGTCCGCCTGACCGGTCTGGACTCCGCGCAGCATATTCTTGGGGCCAAGCAACGTGGAGCCGGGGAATGTCTGGACAGAGATTTTTCCTTCCGTACGCTTCTCCACCTCGGCCTTCCAGTGTTCCATTTGAACACAGGGGAATGTTTGAGCAGGGGGGAAATTCGCATACGTCAAGGTGGTTCCGGCCAGGGCGGCAGAGACCAGTAAGGCTGTGGTCGTCATGGTCCAGACGATCACGGTCATAAGTTTCTTCATCGGATTCTCTCTCTTTTCTATGATGAATCAAAAAGACGGGCGGCCTCTCCAACCGCCCGTCAGGATTATTGTGCGTTCAGATCGTATGCGAGGACGACGGTCTTCCGTTTGGTAAAGCCCATGGAGCCGGGGAATGTATTGACGAGCACGCAGAGTTGTTTCTTGCCGTCATTGTTCAGGTCGGCCAGAGCTATATCGGAAACCTGCCCCCTGATGCGGCGGGTTTTCCATGCCAGGTTCATGCCTACACCATCCCAGGCCAGGGAGTGAATTTCACCCTGGGAGAAGTACTTGAAGCGTTCGAAAACCTGAGAGGCGATGGACAGGTCCTTGTTTACCAGCAATTCGTATTTGTCCTTGGAGCTTAATCTTGCTGCTATCATGCGGATGGGAACATTATAGACGCTGACTTTTTCATCAACGGTTCCCGGTCCCATGCCCTGCTGCTTGTCACTGACCTCCAGACCAACGCCTGAACTGTTGTATGTGGCGTCGTCACTGGATGACAACCGTTCCATGGACTGGCTGTAGACCTTGAGTCTGTTGAAGTCGTCAAGAACAAGATATTTGTAGCCCAGCCCGTCAGGCAGGTAGAGCATGTTGAAGATGTTGCCGAATTCCGGGGTACTGATGGTTTCTCCCTCAACAAGTTCGCCGTTCTTGTAATAGGCTTCGTAGATTTTTCCTGCGAAGATATGTCTGCGGCCGATGCGCTGGATCACCAAGGAAGGCTTGAAGAAAGGAGGCATGCGCAAGACGCCGAGGAATTGCTTGTAGTTTTTCAGCAAATATTTGAATTTTCCGTTTTCGAATGACAAAATGTGGGATCGGGGCGTGCCTTCAGGAGCCTTGAGCGTAGAACGGTAGTATGCTTGATAGGATGCGACAACCAGTTCCGGGATTCCATCTTTGGTAACATCCACGGCTTCAAGTCGCATGTAGGTGGTGCTGGGAGTCATTTCCATGGTATCCAGAAATTCCAGCTTTCCCTTATTGAAACGGTAGGCGGAAATACCCTTGGCCTGGAGAATGAATATTTCATTCTTGCCGTCATTATCGGCATCGGCCACCACCATGCTGGTGGAAAAGAAGCGGAATGTCTGGCTGCGCCAACGGCCTTGGTTTTCCGTGCCGCCTTCGTAGCGGAATTGCGGGTTCAGGGTGTCGGCATGAAATTCGTCGTTGTCAGCCTGAACGATTGAGGAATTGAGGGGGCTGCGAATCTGGTCTTCAATATCCGATCCTTTGCTTGCTTCTTCTGTCGTACTGTAACCGGGACGGTTAAACACGTCTCCCATGATGGCCTTGCTTTGTTCATCAAGCCATGGGGTAATTTCATCTATTCCCATCTGGCCTGATTTTTCCCATGTCTTTCCGTCACGGGTTGTGGCCGCCATATTCAAAGTGGCTTCTTTGCCAAGGATCGAAATAGTACCGCTGATGAGGTAATCCAGCTCGGAGCTGCGAAGAATGGAGATGGCTTCCGCTTTACCGGAAGGGACTTTGAGTCCCTGAACAAGTGCATCACCAGCCGGTTCGGCATATCCCGCCCATTCCAGATCATTATTGAGGCTGGCCTGAAAAGCCTTCGGGAAGTATGAGTATTTTTTTGGTCCGTTGTAGGTAAAGGGCATCACAGCATATTTTTTAGCCTGCTGGGCCATGGCCGGACCGGCCAACAACACAACAGCCAGCAAGGCGGTCATGGTGACGGCAAGACGTCGATTCAACATGTATTCCTCCAAAAAGGGGTGTTTTCAGGGTAAGCGTCGCGGGAAAATTCTGTACCACGCGGCAAAGTCTTGTAACAGTTTCCTCACCGGGATGCAAAGACAGTTAAGCTGTTGCCTCCTTGGAGGCAAGGCTGTATTGGAGTTTCCTATGAGTAATGAATACAGAACATTTCGACTTGTCTGTACGGAAGAAGAGGTTCCTGTTGTCGAGGCCCTTCTTCATGCACAGGGATTTCGTTTCGAGCCGGAACCTTTTTATGCCATGGCCCGAAAATTGACGCATGAACCCTTCCCTTTGGGTGAAAGCCTGGCCTCCCGGTTCGGTCGTATATACATACAAGATAGATCGTCCATGCTTCCGCCGCTCCTGCTCGCACCGCCTAACGGGGCTTCCGTGCTTGATATGTGCTCCGCTCCCGGCAGCAAGACGAGCCTGTTGTCAAAATTGGTTGGCAGGGAGGGATTTGTTTTTGCATCAGAGCCGTCGGCAGACCGTCTCGGAACACTGCGGGCCAATTTGAGGCGGACATCATCCGTCAATTCGGCAACAGCCAAATCAAAGGCGCAGGATCTGCCTTTCCCCGATAATTCATGGGATTATATCCAGCTTGATCCGCCATGTAGTGGTTGGGGGACAGTCGACAAGAATCCTAAAGTCATGGAGCTGTGGTCAGAATCAAAAACAGCCCCTCTTATCGGGTTGCAGAAGACTCTTTTGGAAAAGGCCTCGGCCATGCTCAAGCCCGGTGGCACAGTTCTGTTCTCGACCTGTACGACAAATAAAGAAGAGAACGAGGAACAGGTGGCATGGGCCATTGATGCACTTGGTTTGGAGCTTGAGGCTCTTGAGCCGCCTCAGGGATTTGTCTTCGGCACACCCCAACTTCCCGGCATGGACGGAGTGCTCCGGGTCTCTGAAGACTCGGCAGGTCAGGGGTTCTTTTTGGCTCGGTTTCGCAAGCCTGGAGCCTCTTCAGAGGAAGAGGTGACTCTCGCGCCAGCGAAAGATCTTCCTGGGAAGCGGGTGGATTTGTCGCGTCTCAAAGGGGGGCGCTCCATGTCGCTGATCTCATTGCCCCCAGGTGAAACATTTGATTTCGGTGGGAAGGTTTATTTTCTGCATCAGGAGGCGCTCCGAAGGGTTCCCTCGTCACTTCGTTGGCAAGGGGCATTGCTCGGGAAGGTGTCCGGTCGTGGAGAGGGTGCGAAATTCCGACCGGATGGAATGGCCAAAGTGCTTTTACCGAAAGGAGGGGAGAGTGTGGATATCTTGAATGTGGAAGAACCTCAGCCTATTGAGCAGTTGTTGACCGGACAAAGTCTTCCTTCCCCGGTAGGAAAGGCGAGCGTCGGCCTGTTTTTTCGAGGACTTTCTCTTGGTTGGCTTTCCCGAAAGGGGAGCAGGGTTATTCTCACTTCGAAATAGGTGTTATAAAACAGTATCTTGTGTGTGTTGAAAAATGTTAAGAAAAACCGTTGACAAAAGAAGAGACTGTGGGCAGTATCCCCTTCGCTGAACGCGGATGAGTTCCCCAGCAAATGGTTTGACTCCCCTGAAAAAAGAGGGTTGACAGAGTTGAACAGCCGGGATAAACACACTCTTCCTGCGGGCGCGTAGCTCAGCTGGGAGAGCATCGGCCTTACAAGCCGAGGGTCACAGGTTCGAGCCCTGTCGCGCCTACCATATTTGAAATAGAGCGTTTTAAAACGCTGTATTATACCAGTGCGGAGCCGTAGTTAAGCTGGTTATAACGCCGGCCTGTCACGCCGGAGGCCGCGAGTTCGAGTCTCGTCGGCTCCGCCACTAAAGATCAAGGACATCAACTATTTAAGTTGGTGTCCTTTTTCTTTGGATTATGTGTGGTCAAGGCGTGTGTAAAAAAATGTGTAAAAGGCACTTCAAAAGCCCCTGAAATTGAGTTTTCAGGGGCTTTCTTTTTTATTTCATCTATCATTTCAGGTGGATTCAGGCCTGTTTTCAAAACCTGTCAGGCACTATTTGCGGAAATCACCTTGTATTTGGCCGTCCCTGGCGTGCTTTTGACCGACATCGGACTGTATTTCACCGACACGCTGCGCGCATACCGCCATTTTCTTCAAAACCCCATGCTACGCTCTTCGCAAATACATGAAGGGCCGTCTGCTCAGTGGTCCGAAGGAGACTATATGAGCGTATATGAAGTGAAGTTGAAGCACGACCAGAGTGGTCGCATTGCGGAGAAAACAGAAACCGTCAAGGGCAAGTCCATCAAGTGGACCTACTCCTATGACAAAAAGGGCTGCCTGTTCGAGGCGCACCTGGACAACCGACTGGTCTGCCAGTGTCATTACGATAGGGACGGCAGGCGACAGCAGGATTACTTCCCCAGGACGCACGGAAGTCAGTTGCGGAACTACCACTACCGTATGGACAACCGACTGCAACAGGCCGGAAACAACGGCTACACCCATGACAAGCAGGGATTCAGGTCCATTTGGAATCATGAAGGCAAATACACGTTGTACAAGTATGCGCCGGATTACCGTCTGCTCAAAGTCGAGATACCGGACGACAAGGTCATATTCGAGTTTGCTCATGATGAAGACGGCCAGCGTGAGTACAAGTATCGCAACGGCGAGGTTGTCGAGGCATACAAGTGGCTTGATTTCGTCCGGCTGGCTGGATTTCATGACGGCGAAGCTGGATATCGCTTCGCCTACGATGGTGATGAACGAACTCCCTATGCCATGCAGCGTGAGGACGGAGTCGTAGCCTACCTGTACTATGACCAGGTCGGCTCCCTGCGAGTGGTTGCCGACAAGTTAGGCAACGTGATAAAGGAGGTTCTGTATGATCCCTTCGGTGGCATCATCGAAGACTCCAATCCCGACTTGCGAATCCCCATCGGGTTTGCTGGTGGATTGCATGACCGAGACCTCGGCTTTGTCCGTTTCGGTTGGCGGGATTACGATACCTTTACCAGCCGTTGGACCGCTCCCGATCCCATGGGGGATGCTGGTGGCGATGACGATTGGTATGGATACTGTCTTGATGATCCCGTAAACGGCAACGATCCACTTGGTCTGTTTTTGAATTGGTTGATTCAGCAAGGAACCAAGAAGGTACACAAGGTCATTAACCCCATGTCGCCTGAAAGGATCATCAAGGAAGAAGCAGATAAGGAAATCTCCCGCCTTGAAGAATACGGAGATGACAATGCAACTGCTAAGCATCAGATTGAAAAGATGAAGCGGCTGAAAAAGAAAATGAACGAGGAAGGCCTGCCTTCAACATACGACTCCATTAAGAAGACTCTCAGGCTGAAACGTATATGGCCTACAACGAAGAGCCAATCAACGAGGACTACGGACGATGAAGAATGCACACCAGATCATAGGGGCAGGAATTGTTTTCGGACTTGTATCACTGTGGTTTGGACTGACATCTGGAATCATTGCTGGCCTTGTTGTGTATTTGGGCCTGAGGGCTGCCACGAAGCAGGTCAAAACAGACTAGAAAAGGCCAACTGCCCATGTCGAGCAGTTGGCCGGAAAGGGTGCTCCCAACCATCTCGCTCCACCCCCGGACGATCGGATTTGCCGTGCGCGGCCATAAAAGATGAAAAAGGAGGAAAACGGATTCCGGTCCATCTGGTCGAACGGCGACATGTACCACCTGTACGAGTACGCGCCGGACTGCCGGCTGCTCAAAATGGAAGTGGAGAATCAAAATCGCGTCTTTACCTTTTGCCACGATGAGCAGGGCCGGCGGGTCGCCAAGTATTTCAACGGCCAACTTGTCGAGGCCTATGGGTGGCTCGACTTCATCCGGCTCGGCGCGTTCCACGACGGGCGCATGAGATACGAGTTCGGCTACGCGGATAACGCACGCCTTCCCTCGGCCATGCGGCGCGAAGATGGGGCCGTCTTCCCCCTGCACTACGACCAGGTCGGTTCTCTGCGTGTGGTTGCCGACGCGGATGGCGACGTGATAAAGGAAATCCTGTACGATCCCTTCGGCGGGACCATTGAGGACACCAACCCCGGTTTCCGCGTCCCCCTCGGCTTTGCGGGCGGTCTGCACGACTGGGATTTGGGCTTCGTCCGCTTCGGTTGGCGGGACTACGACACCTTCACCGGCCGGTGGACCGCGCCTGATCCCATCGGGGACAAGGGCGGCGATCCGGATTGGTATGGCTATTGCCTCGATGATCCGGTCAACGGGGTGGACCCGTTGGGGCTGGAAGGCGGATTTTGGGGAGGAATGAAAAAAAATCGGAGCTGGGTTCGGAGAATTGTGGGACAAGACCCCTGCGGGTATAGGTGAGGCGTTACCAAGGGGACGAAGGGTGCTGGAGAAGCACTGAGCAAGACGGCGGAGGCCTTTGCAACCAACAAGGATTTGCAAAAATATACGGCGATATCCTTGGTGGCAGGTGCGCTGCCCATTGTTGCAGCCGTCGGCACGGCAGCAACACCAGCCATAGCCGGTGCTGCCATGCAGCACCCGGATAAGCTGGCTGCCGGTTCAAAGGCCATTGTAGATATAGCTTCTGGCTGGTTTGATCCGGGGCCGCCTCCGGCCTCGGTACCCGGTTATGCCGGGAGTGGTGCCAAATGGATGTACGACAAATATAAAGAAAAAAGTAGGGAGACTACATGAAAATCAAGCCAGCAGAGATCGTCATGGGGATTATACTGGTCTCTATGGGCGTGATGGGCATGGGCGAAAAGGAATTGTTTCATTACGATGTTTCTATTCCATACCCGGAAGTCTTCAGTGCCGCGTGCTTGGTTGCCGGGATTGTTTGGCTTGTTGTTCCTTGGTTTCTTACATCTCGGAAAAAGCAATAACAATTGCAAAGGCCTTTGACGGACTCGTTGTTGGGGCCTTTGACTTAGCTTACTGGTTTATTTTGAAAGGGCTGCCTCGGCAGCCCTTGTCCGTTTTATCCCTTGTCAGCATCGCCGAAATAAGGGCGGTTCCTGCAAATCGGTCGAATTTGGCCAAACCGGACCGAAACATGGCTTTCGGTCCGGTTCCGGCAAACGTGTCAATTTCGTGGAACTGGTCGTTTTTGATCAAGAACGACCGTTTTTTCAATGTCCGATCCGGCGATCTGAAAGAGTTGTCAGCAAGCCCAAGAAAAGGATTCAAAGATTGTCATCAACTGTTCGGACGCCCCCGAGCTAATCGGTATCGCCAAAAACGGAAGTTGTTGGCGCGCAACGCGAGACAATCTTTCTCCTCGCCGGAAAGGGTACTCCTAACCATTTCGCCCCACCCCCGGACGATCAGATTTGTCGTGCGCGGCTAGAAAGAATGAAAAAGGATGAAAAAGAGAAGGTTGTACCAGGAAATCAGCAGAAAACGCAGGGCTCTCAAAAAAAGGGAAAAGGACTGTTGAGCTACCAATTCGTATCAGATGGGAAAGTGATTGCCGATGGGCTCACGCATCCTGTGACTCGTCGAGGATGGAGTGGAAGCGACGACTACTCGGTGCCACTGATCATGGTCTTCGATCTGCCATTCCCCGGAGCATCAGACAGTCTGATGCTAGGTTTGGAAGTTGTTGAGCCATTTTCATTTATGGAGGAGTACAAGGGGCAAACGTCGATAGTAATCACACCAAATTATGAGCCAAAGGCTGGCAAATGTTATGACGAAGATCTGCGAATTAAGCAGTCAAAGTAGATAGTCTGTTAAGTTGCAGGCGATGAAAAATGTACACCAGATCATAGGGGCAGGAGTTGTTTTCGGACTTGTATCGCTGTGGTTTGGGCTGACATCTGGAGTCGTTGTTGGCCTCGTTGCCTATCTAGGTCTGAGAGTTGCAACAAAGCAGATAAAAGCAGACTAAAAAAGGTTCATCCGGCTAAGGCATACTTCGCTTTGTGAATTTTCATGATCCTGAGCTTGAAGCACTCGGTGTCCCGATAGCCATAGGCTTGCCGTTCTTCGATTGGGCCTGATGAGATGGGGGTATCGTAGTAAGCGAGAATGTCGAAATGGTATGCGGCAAGCGCCTTCGCCATACCCCGCAAAGGGCGTATCTCAGAGGCTTCGGCCCCGACGATCCAGTCATTGATGATCTTCTCTGCCGTCTCCTTGTCCGGCTGGGACCAGAGTTGACGCAAGTCCTCTTTCAGATAGTAGTCTGTCGCCAAAGGTTTGTTCAGCCGCAGCGCTTCATCCAAGCGTTCCTTTTCATCGCGGTTTTCATCCAGATTTTCCGGGTTTTTCAGAAGAATCCATCAAGTCCCTTTGACCGCCTTCCTTTCAAGTGGCGAGGTGAGTTCCCGGAAGAGCTGGCGACGTATCTGTGTAATCTTTTCATTCATCAGCTTGACCACATGAAACCGGTCAAACACGACAGCCGTGTTCGGTAGGTTCTCCATGACTGCGCTGATATAACCGGCGTTCATGTCCTTCGCTACAGCCGGAATTTTGGCTCTTGTCTTCTTGAGACGTTCCCGGAACGGGAGGAGTGTTTCACGGCTTTGACCTTCGCCAACAAAAACGACTGCGTCGTTTTCAAAGTCCATAACCAATGTTAAAGACTTTTGCCCCTTCCGGACACTGATTTTGTCGATGGCGATATACTTGAGCTCCCCCAGCTTGGGCTTTGAGAAGCGGTGAACCAGATATCGCTTGAAGATTGATTTGATGGTATCCCACCCAACACCGATCAGGTCAGCCACATCTTGTATTGTCATCATTTTTGCCAGGGCGAGAGCATATCACTCAAAAGCTTTCGTATACCAGTTCCTGGAGTCGGCGATCTGAATGTGATCAAGCGAATGATGCCGCAAGTGCGACATCCTACCGGTTAGACAGGAATAACCAGCCAGACAGGCTTGAAACCGATGGGCACAGTCTGAACCCATCGCTCAGCAAAGCCGTAGCGAATGATGTCTCTGGAATGGCAGCAAGGGCAACGAATCAAGTCGTCCTTGAGCTGTACTTTCAGGATAATGTTGCCTGCGATGAAATCCTGTCGAACATGGTCGTAGCCTCGCAGGCCGAACGCATGGCAGATGAAACTCGTGGACATGGCGATAACTCCCTCCGCTGGTCGGTGATGCTTCCAACGGTTGGAGGCCATGTCCTTTCATTTTGTCAAAAGTACGCTTGAACCGGATGTACCCAAAAGGGACGTAAACGTCCGTATTAGTCTCATACTGTTCTGATCTCTAATACTTTGAGATGATCTCTTACTGAATCCATGCCGCGAACATATCGCTCGGTGATTTTCAGATTCTTATGTCTGAGCGTGTCCCGAATTGCGACCACAGGCACGTCATGCTTGGCGAGTCTTGAGGCTGTAAGTCCTCGGATGCCAGGACAACCAAACTTTTTCTCCTCTGCTTCGTCGCACAAGGCTTATGGTAATTTCCGGTTCTCAGTGTATGGCTTTCCTTGGTGTTGTCCTTTGGGTTGAATGAAGACCCATTTATTGACCGTTGTGGTGCGGTGCTTTTTGAGGGCTTCGGTCAACTCCATGTCTTCTGTCCGAACAACTGGACCACCTTTCTGAGCTACTCAGATACTCAAGCCCCATTTTGGGGTGGGGGTATCTAATTATTCTTTCAGCAATATGTCCTCCAAAACAAGATTAGCTCAGTTGTAATTCGTTCAAAAAAAATGTACGGGAAACCGATGCTATCAGAGTTATTCACATCAAAAACAAGAATAAAAGTGCTGCTTAAGCTTTTTTTGAACCCAGAAGTATCTTGTTATCTTAGGGGATTAGCTGCTGAGTTTTCTCAGTCTCCCAATGCGCTTAAGTGTGAATTGGATCGGTTGAGTGAAGCGGGGTATTTGGAACGAGAGAAAAAAGGGCGAAGCGTCTACTTCAAGGCAAATAAAGCTCATCCTTTCTTCCCGGAAATCAGCTCCATTGTTCGTAAGACTTGCGGTATAGATAAATTAGTTAATGAGGTTGTTTCTAGCTTAGGAGATGTTCATGCAGTTTATATTTTGGATGACTATGCTCAAGGAAATGATTCTGGATTGATTGATGCTTTGATTGTCGGAAACATAGATAAAAGTCGTTTAGATGAGCTTCGTAGTATTGTGGAAAGTAAAGTGGGGAGAAAGGTGCGCACCATGGATGTAAACCCAGAAGAATTTGAAGAGAGTCGGAGTGTGTTTTTGAGTAGGCCGAATTGGAAGGTTTTATAGCTGTGACCAGTCTTCAGGAAAATGCGGTGGAGCAAAAAAACTTTCGGTTACTGTGGAATATTAAAAGGATTTTTTCTTTTTTACAGAGCAAAGATAGAAAACGTTTTTTTGTGTTGACGTTTGGCGGTGTTGGGGTTGCGATTGTAGATGCCATTTCAGTCGCTCTAGTAGCGCTAATGGTTACTGTTTTAAATGATCCATCGACGATAATGCAAAGCGAAATTGGTGTTCGATTGTGCAGTATATTCCCAGTCTTTCTCTCCTTTGAGAACAGAGCAATCATCGTGGGCGTGGGAATGCTTGCTACATTTTTTATTATTATCAAAAATAGTTGTCGCGCTTTATTCGAATATAGAGTTGTTCGATTTGCAGCTGGGATGGATAGGCTAATAGGTAAGCATCTTTTAGGGCGTTTTTTGAATATGCCATACGGTTGGCATATTGAACAGAATTCGTCTGATCTCTTACTTGCAATTAGCTGGCGGTCGCATTTTGGCTCAGTGATGCTTTTATCTTTGATAAATTTATTTGTGGATTGCGCATTTATATTATTTGTTCTGGCCTCTCTTTTTGTTGTTGCGCCCGTAATTTCTTTTTTTGTCGTCTTTTTTGTGGGGGGAGGAGGCTGTTTTATATATCGAAAAACTCGTACAGTTCTTGATCAGGAGGTTGTATTGGGTCAAGAGTATAAAATGAAAATAAGCCAAATTTCACTGAAAATAATACAAGGTGTCAAGGATGTCATAGTTTTTTCTAAAGAGAGAGAGTTTATTAACGAATATGATGCATCTGCACAGCGGCAAGAACGAATATTAGCACGTCAACGACTCTTTACAAATATACCTATGCAAGTCTTGGAAGCATTTGGTTTTACCATGCTTGTTTTTTCTATGTTTGCATTACTTTTTATTTTTCCAATGCCTAGAGGGAAGGTTATTGGTATTGTAGTGCTTCTCGCTGTAACAGCATGGAGAGTTCTTCCTGTAGCATCACGGTTATTGGTCTCCATCTCTTCTTTAAGAAGCTCTCTCCCTTATTTGTCTAAAATATTTGATTATTTAGAGATGCAAAAAGCTAACCCATTGCTTAATCCTGCATCTGGTACTTTACTGAATTGGAAGCAAGATATCGTTTTTGACAAGGTTGATTTCCGTTATAAAAAAGGGCTCCCTAAGGCGGTGCATTCTATTGATTTTCGGATACAAAAAGGGAGCGTCTTCGGTGTTGTGGGCCAGTCTGGAGCAGGGAAGAGTACTCTTATTGATCTTCTTGTGGGATTACTTACACCGGATTCCGGAGAAATCCTGTTAGATGGGAAAAGGATTTCTGACCTTGATTTAGGCCGGTTGCGGAATCTGTTTGGGTATGTGTCTCAGCACCCCTACATAGTTGATGCATCTTTGGCGGAGAATGTTGCTTTTGGATTGAGTGGTCGAGCTATAGATATGGAGCGGGTCAAAACTTGCTGTCAGATGGCTGCCGTTGATTTTTTAGACGAACTTCCCGATGGTTTTAATACACGAATTGGTGAGCGGGGTGTGAGGCTTTCCGGTGGGCAGCGGCAGCGAATTTCCATCGCACGGGCTTTGTATCATAAACCGGAGCTACTGATCTTTGATGAGGCTACAAGCGCCCTTGATAAAGGGACAGAGTTAGCTATTCGTGAAACGATTTATTCACTGAAAGGGAATGTTACATTACTATTAGTAGCACATCGTATGAGTACTCTTGAAGGGTGCGATTCTATTCTTTGGTTGGATAAAGGGAAAGTTCATAAAATCGGAACACCTGAGGAAATATTGCCATTGCTTGATCGTTTATCAATAAAAAAACAGTAATTGTATTTACATAAATATGGTGGCTAATCGAATTTACCCACATTTTTTGGGATATATTACTCACATGAGCGAGTTACGGTTTTTTGAAGAGAATCTATGATGGTTTATGGAGAAAATTAAAGAATGGGATCTTTTTTTATCGATAGAAAATACCGTTTGCCACGTAAATGGTCTAATAAAGAGTTGAGGAAGATTGCTCCTTTGATCAAAGGAGAGGTCGTCAATGTTAGTGCGTGGAAAGACTCTGATAAAGAAGGTGGTTTTTATTGCGATTATTTCCGCAATGCTTCTCACTATAGCATCACTAATTACAAGGCTGAAGCGCGAGGATTTCAGGGGAAGGAAGGCGAGATCTTTTTGGATTTGGAACAAGTACTCTCGGGAGAATTGGTACAGAGGTTTGACGTTGCTTTTAATCATACAACTCTGGAGCACACGTTCGACGTCTTTACCGCATTTTCAAATTTATGTTCACTTTCCAAGGATATGGTCATAGTTGTGGTGCCTCATCTACAACAGATGCACAGTACATTCGGAGATTTTTGGCGATTTACACCAGAAAGTGTGGAAAAATTGTTTTTGATGAATGGGCTGAAATTAGTTTACCTAAGCTTTAATGAGCACTGTGACTCTTCTGTGTATATTTTTGCAGTGGGGTCACGGTTTCCTGAACGATGGCGAAAGACCATAGGCAATGATTGTAGTTATATGTCCAAATATCAACCTCATGATGGAATGGAAGCCTTTATTGGTTGTCAGGCGGTGACTAATCTTGGGTACAGAGCAGGTCTTGTGCTGAAGTCCTTCCAATCTATTTTAACAAGGTTGTATAAAAAACTTGGTACATTGATGGGAAAGAGTTTCATATAAAAAGATGTCTCTACGGGGTAGAAATTGTTGTCTGGAGAGGAGTTAAATGTGGCGAATATTTCAGGGGATATAATCAAAGTCCGTGGGTGGACCTTTGGTAAAGAAGATCATTGTTGGCTAGCCCAAAGCTGGCCTGATGAGTATTACGAGACCCCCTATTGTTGCGGTTGTGGGGCTTCCATGACTCCTTGTTTTCAGATTTCCAATTCCGCTGGAGCCTTAGGATGTGTCACTAGTATTTGCCAAAGGTGTGGTTTTGTAAAAAAAACCAGTCAGTTGGGTGGTCAGTATATATCGCAGCACTTTGCTAAAAGATGGCTGATCAGAAGAGATGATGTTCTGAGAGAGTCGCTATATCCCTATACCAAATTAGCACCTTTAGTTAAAGCTGGAGGCCGAGTCTTGGATCTTGGTTGTGGTATCGGGGATCGCCTGCTGCCATTTCATAACAATGGTTTTGACGTATATGGCGTTGACCCTTCAGAGCATCGTACCCAAATAGCGACAACTCGAATGCGCAATATCCTGGTAGGGGATGGTGAAACCTACCTTGCCAACAATCATGAAAAATTTGATCTTATATATCTTTTTAATGTGCTTCAATTCTTGGTTAATCCCTTTGCGGTTATCCAAGCGGCTCTTGAGCACGTGGTTGATGGTGGCTTTCTGTTCTTTTCAGTGAGCAATTTTCAGGAGCATAATATGGTCCAGTTGGCTCATCTGGGAGTCATCGTTTCTTATCTTAGTCCTTATTCTGTCGGGCGTTTTTTACAAACTTCGAATTTAGATAGTTGTGTTGTTGAATACAGTCATTCTCCGTTTGAATGCATTATTCGCAAAGGGAAAGGGGCGCAAGGCAATCAAAATATGCATCAAGCATCTCCTTGTCAGTTGACTAATATTGTGGATTCAGCTCGAACAAGTTCTGTGTATTCTCGATTTCCTTACATGGTTCGGAGAAGTGTTGAGTTAAATTCACCTGGAAGGACAATTGAATTTCATCGGCGCTTTATTCGAAAAATAAAGGCTCCCCTAACATTCATGTATGACACAGAATATATTCCTGTGCTTCTGAAGTAGGTGTTGGTTATGACTTTGGGAGCCGTGTTGCAAAAAGTTATTGGTTCTTATTTGACCTGTAAACTGTATGATCTAACATATGATTTTCGTATGCGTTTTCGCCATTTCTGTATGAATTGGAGGCAGGGAGGGAGTTCCCTCAAGACTGACCTTCCTTTTAAGCGTATAGGTTCTTCAAATTATCATGTTTTTTTTGGGTATTACGATTTTTCACCACTCAACTTTGTAAATGATAAATGCCTAGCTCTTAGAGTTGCAGGTAAAAACACCCCTCCCACCGCAAATGAGATCGCTGAAGTAGGATACTACAATCTTGGTGTTGGAGTGTCTGACTTTGTAAAAATAGGGGAGACGCGCTCCTGGTGCTGGCAACAAGGCTGCCGGCTACAATGGTTTCCAGGCTTGGGTGGGAATGAAGATGATCATGTGCTGTATAATACTCGGCAGAGGGGAGTCGGAAGTGTCATACAGAATATCAAAACATTTGAGATTGTGAAGAAATTCTCTCGCCCTGTGTATGCTTGCGATTCTAGAAATCACTATGCCTATAGTCTCGATTTTGGAAGATTGCACCGCCTTCGGCCCGGATATGGATACGCCAGCGAGTTGGAGTTGAGTCGTGATGAGAAGTGCCCTCATGATAACGGTATCTGGCGAATTGATCTGCGAACAGGGGAAGAAGTATTACTTTTTTCCATCAAGGAACTTGCCAGCATATCTCCTTTACCCGGTATGGAGGGTGCAGACCACTACATTAATCATATTTTGGTGAATCCTTCAGGCACACGATTTTTATTCATACATCTTTGGACAAGTCATGGTGAAAAATTTGGGCGTATGTTTACTGCGGATTGTAATGGTGAAAATATACATTTAGTTATGAATTCAGGGCATGCGTCACATTATTGTTGGGATGGTGATGATGTTTTGTTTTGCTACAGTGACTTGCCACAAAGTGGAATGCATGTGCATCGTTTTCGCGACAAATCCGATAGTGTTGATGCCGTCTTGGTAGATCTTGTTAAAGAAGATTGTCATATGTCAATTTCCCCTACCCATGATCTTATGCTGATAGATTCCTATCCAACTCCTGAGAGAGTGCAATCTGTTGCAATTTGTTCCATGAAACCTGAAAGGCGAGTGGATATTGCTGGTTTTTATACGCCGAGTCATTTTACGGGAGAAGTTCGCTGTGACTTGCACCCCCGGTGGAGTCGAAATGGCTTGAAGGTGTCTGTGGATGCCGTTTATAAGGGGAAAAGATCGATATATATATTTGATGTTACTGGCTTCATTCGTGAACAAAAATTTTACGGGAAGTAATGATCGTAATTTGAGGATTTAACCAATTCATTTAGTTCGGGTGAGAATGGTTTTAGCCTGTGACTCTTAAATTGCATACACTACTTTGTGTGTACTTCTGATGAGATCATGTAACATTCATTTGATTTGGGAGTTTCTGTGAAAATATTCAGGATCACAGTGTTCGGCTAAAAATGAAAAGTTGCAATCAAAGACTTTTACATCACAATCAAAGCTTTATCGCTTCTTTCTGGTTGTGACTTTTATGTTGATAACGGTATGTCAGTCTTATTTCTCTTTATATTTTGGTCTGTTAGATTGGAGTAAGTCTTTTGGGCCGTTAAAACAACGGGTTTTGGAGGGATTTTGCGTACATTCTCTTTAGATGGGAAAAGTATTGGTAATGGGAAGAAAACTTTTATTATTGCCGAAATTGGGCTGGCTCATGATGGTTCGCTGGGAATGGCTCATAGTTATGTTGACGCTGTTGCTGACGCAGGAGCAGATGCTATTAAATTCCAGACGCATATAGCAGAAGCTGAGAGCACAAGTAATGAGCAGTTTCGAATTAACTTTTCCTATGAAGACGCTACTCGGTTTGACTATTGGAAACGCACCGGGTTTACCTTTGAGCAATGGGATGGGCTGTTTGCGCATGCTCAAGAGAGAGGTTTGACTTTTTTAAGCACTCCTTTTTCCACTACTGCAGTTCACTGGCTTGACAAAATAGGTGTAAGAGGTTGGAAAGTCGGGTCTGGCGATCTGGGTAATTGGGAGTTGGCTGAAGCCTTGGCTCATACAGGTAAACCCGTTATTTTTAGTACAGGTATGTCTTCATGGGATGAGATTGAGGATGTCATTGCATTTTGTACTGAGCGGAAAATGGACATGGCTTTGCTGCAATGTACTTCGAAGTACCCTGCTCCTTTGAAAGATGTTGGGTTAAATGTCATTGACCGCCTTCAGAATGATTTTGGTATAATCTCTGGATTGTCGGACCATTCCGGGACCGTTTTCCCAAGTTTGGCAGTTATGGCTCGTGGTGTTGCTATTGTTGAATTTCACGTAGTTTTTGATAAGCGAATGTTTGGGCTAGACACGAAAGCGTCACTGACGTTGGATGAACTGGCCTTTGTTGTGGAAGCGCGGAATGCTTTTCACAGCATGGGGAGCGAAGTAGATAAAAATACAACAGCTCAAGAAATGGGGAAGATGCGAAAATTATTTGGTAGAAGCTTGGCACTACGTCATGATCTAGCAAAAGGGGCTATCCTTACAGAAGAGGATCTTTGTCTAAAAAAACCTGGATCAGGTATTCCTCATAAAGAGTTGGTTAACCTTATAGGAAAACCCCTCACGCGAGCGGTTCCCGCCTCTCGTTTGTTGTGCATTGAAGATATTGGAAATGAATATGAATAAAAGAAAAATATGTGTAATTGTTGCTAGTCGAGCAAATTATGGTCGTATAAAGAGCGTGTTGCAGGCAATTAGTGCTCATGATCGGCTTGAATTGCAACTTATAGTAGAAGCTTCTGCATTACTTTACAAGTATGGTAATGTAATTGAAACTATAGAGCAGGATGGTTTAAAGGTCACAGCGACAGCATATTCTGTTGTTGATGGAGAGAATCTTGTTACAATGGCTAAATCTACGGGGCTTGCGGTCATGGAACTTTCGACGCTTTTTGACCAATTGAAGCCGGATGTAGTTCTTACTGTTGCTGATCGCTTTGAAACCATGGCTACTGCTGTGACGGCATCCTATATGAATATCGCGGTCGCCCATACTCAAGGGGGTGAACTTACAGGATCAATAGACGAGAGCGTTCGGCATGCGATTTCCAAATTATCACATATCCATTTCCCTTCTAATGATGAAGCCGCCAAGGTTCTGTATCAGTTAGGAGAGAATCCTGAGAGAGTCTATATCACAGGGTGTCCTGCTATTGATCTGGCTGCAAATGCTGTCAGCCAAAAAACAGAAAATCTCTTTGAGCTTTATGGTGGGACCGGTTATCCTTTAAATTGGGACAAGCCGTACATAGTTGTTTTACAACATCCAGTAACAACAGAATACACCCAAGGGGCGAAGCAAATAGAAGAAACTTTGGAAGCTGTTCGTCGTGTTGGTATGCAAACTGTTTGGTTGTGGCCTAACGTGGACGCAGGCTCTGATGCGATTGCCAAAAGGTTGAGGATGTTTTTAGCAGCGGATGAGGGCTTTCCAGTTCATTTTTATAGAAATTTTCGCCCTGAAGATTATGTGCATCTTATTAATAGAGCTGTTTGTCTAGTCGGTAATTCTTCAAGTGGAATCAGAGAAGGCGCATTTCTCGGAACCCCTGTTGTCAATATCGGAACTCGCCAAAATTGTCGGCAACGCGGGGAGAATGTGATGGATGTTCAGTATGATAGTAAAGCTATTTATGACGCAATACAGCTGCAACTGGCACATGGCAAGTATAACTCAGTAAGTCTTTATGGGGACGGGGGAGCTGGAGAGAGGATCGCCGATATTTTGAGTAGTTGTGACTTGTCTATTACCAAAAGTTTTTTCCATGTCTAGTTCTACTAAATACTCTGGAAGTAAGAATGAGTTCCGGACCAATTGGGCTTCTCGCAAAGAGAGCAAGTATAACCATTGGACAGATGGAAAAACCACCAATCAGATTCAGTTTGCTTTTCGTAACCATTGGGAGATTTTTTCCGAGTTTATGAATTTTTCTGAGCCTGGTGATAGCTTGGAAGTTGGATGTGGGCGAGGCTCTTTATCCAGTTATTTTGCAGACAATGGGTGGCGGGTCTCCTTATTGGATAGCTCGTCAGAGGTCATAGAGATAGCAAAAAGAATTTTTCAGATTAATGGACACAGTGGCCAGTTCTTTTCTGGCGATGCAAATAATTTACCTTTCGAGTCGGATTCTTTTGATGTGGTTTTTAGCATTGGATTGCTGGAACACTTTGAAGATGCCTCAACCTCTTTGAATGAGCAGTGGAGGGTTTTGAGACCTGGAGGGTGGGTGTTTTCGTATATCGTCCCTGAGCGTCCTCAAAATGTGCAAAAATATTTTAATTGGGTAAATATTCTTTTGCGGAAAACAGTGGGTAAATTCCTGAGCAAAAAAAGTGAAATTTCAAAGCAGGACATCTATAGAAATGACTATTCTTCGGACGTCTACTTGCCAATGATTGAGACATTGAATCCAAGCAAGGTCGTGGTAACTGGGATGTATCCAATGCCGATGATAAGTCATTCTCCAGAATTTCCGTTTTCATTGCTACCCTCGCCATTGGAACGCTTTTTAGTGATGCTTTTCAAAGGAGCGATTTTTCTCCGTAAGATTGTGACTGGCCGGCATGGCTGGCTATGCTCTGAACCCATGGGGCAGGCATTTCTTATTGCGGTACAAAAAGGGGATTTTGGTGAAAATAGTTAATGTAGAAGCTAAGGGGTATTCGCCAAAAGCTGAACAGGCATTGCGAGAATTGGGTGATGTGCATATGACTAATGCCGATTATTCTATGTTGCTCACACTCGTTGAAGATGCTGATGTCCTTATTGTTCGACTGAAACACCTAATAGATGAAAAAATTTTGAAAAGGGCAAAACGCCTGAAAGTGATTGTGACGGCAACAACAGGACTTGATCATATCGATCTTGAAGCAGCAAGGATGCGCGGGATAACAGTTCTTTCATTGAAAGGGGAACAGGATTTTCTCCAAAATATTACAGCAACAGCTGAATTGACATGGGGCCTGTTATTGAGTTTGGTAAGGCGCTTACCTGCTGCTATGAGGCATGTGAACATGGGGGGATGGGATCGAGATGCCTTTAGAGGAAACGAGTTAAAAGGGAAGGTCCTTGGTGTGTTAGGGTTTGGGCGTCTTGGAAAAATGGTCGCAGAATATGGGCGAATCTTTCGTATGGAAGTCCTCACGCATGATCCATATGTTGACAGGCTTCCAGATTATGTCACTTCGTGCTCCCTGAACTCTTTATTAGAGAACTCCGATGTTGTTTCAGTCCATCTTCCTCTTAACAATGAAACTTGCGGGCTTCTAGGGAGTCGTGAGTTTGACAGTATGAAAAGAGGTGCTTTATTCATTAATACATCGCGTGGTGAGATAATGCAGGAAGAGGCGTTAAGGAATGCAATTCTAAATAAACACCTGGGTGGCGCAGGTCTTGATGTTTTGACTTCCGAACTGTCTGAATCTCCTGATTGGATAAATCATTCGCCGCTTATCCAATTGGCCCGTGAGAATTATAATGTTGTCATAACGCCTCATATTGGGGGGGCCACCATGGAATCCATGGAAAGCACAGAATTATTTATGGTCAATAAATTGAAGATGAAGTTGGAATCATTACATCATAGTTAATCTTCAGGAGTCTTATGCGTTCGTTTTTACAAGAGATTATACTACAGTTGAAAACCAAATTCTATTATCATGGCATCGAAAAAGCTCATGCTAGAAATGCGATGGAGCATCCTGAAGAATATAATAATATCCGGCGTATTTTACAGGCATATCATAAGGGGGGGGGGCTTCAGCATCTTTTTCAAGAATATAAGTTGTATCATTTGAAACAACTGTTGTGGTCTTGCAGACCAAGCTCAATACTGGAATTGGGCTCAGGTTCAACTACCCCGGTCTTTGCTGAGTATGTGCGTAGTGCTGGTAAAGAGTGCGTTATGACCTCTGTTGATGAAAGTGAAAAATGGTTAGAGCATGCAAAAAAAATAGCTTGGGAAAACTCCGCTTTAGAAAGCGCTGCCGAATTTATAGTAGCTCCTTCCATTTGTGAAGATATGCGACAACCTCCCGAAGTTAAATACGATTTTACTGCTAAGAAAGAATATGATTTTGTTTTTATTGATGGCCCCTCTCTTCTTGTGAATGGAGAAAAAAATAAGACAGCTGTTAATACTAACATCTTTGATCTACTCCAAACTCAGTCACCTGCAACGATTGTTGTGGATATACGGGAGAGTACTGTGAATGCTCTTAAGTCGAGACTCTATAATGAATATGATGTAATTGTTTCTGACGTTATTTTAAGGAAGGCAAATCGACTTGGGTATGAATACTTCAGTATATTCCGTCTTAAGAGTACCGGAATAAATTAATTATATTAAGTAAAAGTCCCTCATTTTGATGTTTTCAATCTAAGGGAACTTTATCAAAGGCAGCTTATGTCAAAATTCGTAAATATCTTTCATTGTATATGAAAGAGGCTTTTCTAGATTGGATTCATAAGATTGTTTAAGAAAAGTACAATCTATGTGTTTTATGACTCACATATTTTGCAAAGAGCCTTGCTTGTTGGGAGTGCCAGATGGAAATATTAGGTTTATTAACTGCCCGGGGGGGGTCAAAAGGAATTCCTGGGAAAAACTATAAAGAAATAGCAGGTAAACCTTTAATAACTTGGACTGCAAAAGAAGCGTTGAAGAGTTCATTACTTGGTCGAGTAGTTCTTAGTACTGACGATTTAAAAATCGCTGATATTGCTCGATCTTCCGGAGTTGAAGTCCCTTTTATGCGTCCAAAATATTTGGCTGAAGACGATTCTCCTCATATCGACTGTGTGCTGCACGCATTGGAGTGGCTTAAATTAGAGGAAAATTATGTCCCCGATCTTGTCTGTTTGTTACAACCAACATCACCATTACGCTTAGCTTCTGATATAGATGGTGCTTTGGAAATGGCTATAACTTTATTCCATGAAAAAGGAATTGCATCGGTTGTGTCAGTAACTGATTGTGTTCACCATCCTTTTCTTGTGCGTAAACAAGAGGACGATGGGAGCCTTACCCCGTTCATTGAACATAAAATTAGTTATGAGCGGAGACAAGATCTGCCAGTAGCATTGATGCGAAATGGCGCAGTGTATGTTAGCTCAACAAATTCGTTACTTCGGGATAAGACATTTTTCCCGGATAAATACTACGGTTATTACATGCCTTATGAAAGGTCTCTAGTCATTGATACCCCCATAGAATTCTCATTTGTCGAGATGCTTTTGCAAAATCAAAAAGAGAAAATGGAGCGCGTCCCTTAGTCATTCTTTTAGATGGCATGTAGGGGGATACCCTATAGTTGATGAATGACTATAGAAGAATCCTCATCTCTAGTTATGCAAATCTTGGTCTATTTGGAGATAATATGAAATTACTGGGTGTTACTATGGGGGGCTTCCTGCAGGTTTTTGTAGAGTTGCACAAACATATTTCCTCATTTCTACCATTAAATTCCCCTGCTATATTTGTATCAGATGCAAATAATTATAAAAATGCAAAGCAAGAGTTTCCGGAGTTATCTCAATATAAGACTTTGACTGAATGGGACTTCATTGAAAGAGGCCGGAAAAATAGTGTTAATGTCGAGATTTTAAAAGAATACCAGCAACGGTTTCCTGTCAGTCTTTGGAGAACAATTCTTGCTGACCGACGACTGTATTTCGGAAAACATTGTAAGTTTTGCCAAGATTATTCTTCACGTTTCAGTGAGACCGAACTCTTAGGAATTCTGTGCGCTGCTGTAAGAGATATTGATGCTTTTGTAGATAACTATAGGCCAGATGCTATAATCGGTTTTAGCTCTGTAACCCTCGCCGATTGTCTTTTTGAGCTTGTAGCAAAAGAAAAAAATATTCCATATTTCCAACTTAAATCTGCAAAAGTGCAAAATAGGATGATCATAAGTGAAACAGGAATGGGTAATTGTCCCATTTTTGCCCATCGGTATGAGTCTGGAAAGCCTGCATCCAGTGCATCAACCAAATTAGCAAAGCATATAATTGAAGAAATTCGAGGGCAAGGTCTTCAATATGAGGGAGTGATAGATTTCAATGTGTCGAGACTTATTGCTCTTTTCCATACTGCTTTTGGAAAACTTATTGATGGTTTTCAGACCGATTTGAAGAGTTGGCGTGACCCTGTTCTTCGCAAGGATAACCATAGGGAATCGGCTTTGGCCAAAGCTTATTTTACCACTGTCGTACATCCTATACGAATGATCTCTTCCCAGAAACGAATTCCTTTTTTGAGTGCGCAGCAAGTAAAATCACAAGGTGAATACTTATTTTATCCTATGCACTTTGAGCCTGAGGTGGCTCTTCAAGTCTTCGGGAGACCATACCAGAATCAAATTGAGGTTGTAAGAAATTTGGCCCTGAGTGTTCCCGTTGGAATGAAAGTTGTTGTCAAAGAGCATCCACGCTCTGTCGGGTTTCGCAGTTTAGATTATTATAAAAAACTATTGGAAATTCCAAATGTTCGTTTGGTTGATCCGTTTCTTCCTGCCTTTGAGATCGTGAAATATGCATCTGTTGTTGCCGTTGTATCAGGGACTATAGGGCTTGAGGCTGCTATATGCGGCAAGCCCGTTGTTGTATTGGGAGAAGTTCCATATCAAGTACTTCCGAATTCTATGGTTATTGTTTGTAGGGATCTATTTAACCTTGATTGTGACATTGCTGAACTCATTAAGAATTATAACTACAACGAAGAGGCGGTAGAAAGGCTTTTGGGGTTGATCGTTGATGATTCCGTGGCAGTAAATTTTTATTCAAAGATATTGGGCAAAACAGAGCGAGTAGCCGAGGCTGGGGATAGCCGAAGTCGGCACGAAGAATTTTTAGCGCTGGCAGGCTACGTTGCGAGCAAACTTTTCACTTTAAAAAAGTCGCCTACTAAGAGTTAAAGTAAAGTGAAAATAGTCTATATCAGTTCGTCATTTTTGCCCTCTTCTACAGCAAATAGTGTCCATGTTATGCGGATGTGTGATGCTTTTGTGAGTAATGGGCATGAAGTTTTATTGTTGGCGAGAAAACCGTCCAAGGCAGATGAGGTCGCTTGTTCTGATATTTATGAATTTTATGGTGTTAAGTCTAGATTTCCGATTGAATTCTATTGGTACAACGAGAGTCGGCAGAGTAGATGTCGCCACTTGGGTGGAACTGTTGCGTCTGCGGCGAGCATTGCTTTTAAGCTTTTTCGCTCCAGGCCTGATCTAGTCTTTGGCCGTGATCCGTATGGTTGCCATGTGGCAGCGACTTTAGGATATCCTGTTATTTATGAGACTCATTGGGTTCTTCATTCTGATTCGATCATTGATCGATATATTATGAATCGTTTGGCTAACCACAAGAATATTAAACGTTTTGTTGTGATTTCTGAAGCTCTCGCTACACAGGTTGTCAAGGGAGATCATCCCGTGAGCAGGGAGAAACTGTTAGTGGCCCCCGATGGCGCGGATATAGTCCAAGATGATCGATTGCCGGAGTTTTGGCCAGGACGTCGATCAGCTTTGCAGGTTGGATATGTGGGGGGGCTCTATCGGGGGCGTGGGATTTCAATGATGCTGGAAATGGCTCGGCGATTACCTGATTACGATTTTCATTTCGTGGGTGGTTCCCAGGATGACATTGCCAAGCATACTGTTCGGGGCATGAAAAATGTTTTTTTTCATGGGTATGTCGCGCCTGGGGAAGTGTATTCTTATCGTAATAAATGCGACATATTGTTGGCTCCATATCAGAAAAAAGTCTCAGTTGCTGGTGGCTTAGGAGATACTAGTGGAGTTATGTCACCCCTTAAAGTCTTTGAGTATATGTCAAGCGGTCGGGCTATGCTTGTCTCAGATATGCCTGTCTTGCATGAGGTGCTCACTTCAGGAGTCAATTGCCTTATGGCTTCTCCTGATTCGTTAGATGCATGGGTTGAGGCTTTAGAACAATTACGTGATCCTATACTTCGTGCTAATTTGGCTTCTGCCGCCAAAAAAGAATTTCTTGCTAAATATACATGGCAAAAACGGGCAGAAACAGTTGTTTCGGCTTGTCCTGATACTGTATTGTTGGGCAGTTAAATAGACTCCCCATTCGTCTCAGCAAGTATTTGTTTTGATAGGCTTCTAAGTGTCCAAGAATTAGGAAGTTTAAGGAACCTCTCTCTCCTGGATTGAACAGGTGTGTTTTAATTCTGAGTGACTGTTTGGTCTCATTTTGTATATTTTGCTAATGTAGTCTAAATACTCTCATTCATACCTTGAGTAGTGGTATGGTTTACATGTACGAAATTTGCCGTCTCCCCTTGGGAAATATTGATATGTTTATGACCGAATATTTTGTCCCACAGTCTCAACTGCGATATAATATTAACTAAAAATATTATTATATGGTAGAGGTGTAATGATTTTTAGTGGATGTATTATGGCTTCTCATAGAATGCAGTAAGGATGGGTGGCATGCATATCGTTTTGATTATAGGATCTCTTCAAGGTGGTGGGGCAGAACGAGTGGCGTGTACGTTAGCTAATGCTTGGTCAGCCGAAGGGAATAAAGTTACTATTTTGACGTTTGAGGCTTATGGTGCCTTGTCTGCATATCCCCTTTCTCATTTAATTGAAGTTAAACGTCTTAATTTACTCAATCCTGTTAAGAATAAAATAGGTGCTTTTAAGCGATTTTTAGACAGTGTTCTGATTATTCGAGCTAATATACGTGACCTACAACCGACTGTCGTTGTGTCTTTTATTGATGAGGTTAACGTCCGAACTATCATTGCCTGCAAAGGGCTAAATGTGCCTGTTTTTATTTCGGAACGAGTTCACCCTGGGTATTTTCGGATTAGTTGGTTTTGGAATTTGCTAAGGCGGTTGGTCTATCGTTATGCTGACGCCCTTATTGTGCAGACAAAGTCTATAGAGCTTTGGTGCAAAGAGCGATTTAGCACAACCACATATATAATTCCTAATCCTATTACCCCCACGAAGCAAAGGTTGTCGTGCGATTCGCGCGAGAGACGAACAATAGCTGCAGCCGGAAGACTTATGCATCAAAAGGGGTTTGATCTTCTTATTGACGCATTCGCTCAGTTGGCTTCTTCATTCCTTCTGTGGGATTTGGTTATATATGGCGAAGGAGAAGAACTCCATACTCTAGAGACTTTAATAAGAGTCAGAGGGTTGGAAGGACGTGTGAGGCTTCTTGGTTGGCAGAGCCAATTGGATGAAGCTCTCGCTGAGGTCGATATTTTTTGTCTTTCTTCTCGTTTTGAGGGGTTCCCTAATGTTCTGTGTGAGGCAATGAGACTTGGTTTGGCTGTTGTGGCTACAGATTGTCCAAGCGGTCCCGCTGATATTATAACCAATGGGAAAGATGGTATATTAGTTGAGGTTGGGAGCGATACTGAACTGGCTCAGGGGCTACGTCAGGTCATGGAAAATGAGTCATTGAGGTGTGCGCTTGGGAGTAATGCCAAAATGATAGGGCAAAGATATAGTACCGAAAAAATATTGATTTTGTGGAAAGAATGTTTTGATAATACTTTGAGGGTCTAGCCTTTCAATATGAAAGAGACTTACGAGGGGCTTTTTTTACTAAGTTATTAGAGAACTTAAAAATGGTATTTTACAGATTGGATAAAATATATAGCAAGCCATCAGTTAAATACTATACCTGAAAATCCTTTTAGAGATGCTCTACCGCTTATGAAGGTTACATTCTTAAATTGAATGTTTATAAAATTTCAAATAGTTGCGTTGCAAAAAATAGGTCTTAGAATACAGGAGTTGAGTATTATGTGTGGGGTCGTTGGAATTTACTCCCCTGGATTGTTACCTGATAGGGAGATACTTCGATCCATGATCGACGCAATGGTCCATCGGGGACCAGATGATTCAGGGCTATGGCTTAATGAGGAGGAATGTGTCGCTTTTGGGCATCGTCGGCTTTCCATCTTAGATGTTTCATCGTTTGGTCATCAACCTATGGAATCCTTATGTGGACGCTATATTATTTCCTACAACGGAGAGATCTATAATCACTTAGAACTTCGTTCTGAGTTGTCTGATTATCCTTTTAAATCAATGTCAGATACGGAAACCATTCTAGCAGCCGTTAGTGCATGGGGGCTGGAGCCTGCATTAAGGCGTTTTGTAGGCATGTTCGCCTTTGCTCTCTGGGATCGTCGAGAGAGGCAACTTTTTCTCATACGTGACCGTATGGGCATCAAACCAATCTACTACAGCAAACTTGGGAGCGGTTGGCTATTTGGCTCGGAACTCAAATCATTAAAGGCGCACCCTCATTTCAGGCCAGCTCTTAATAGAGAAGCATTAAACTTGTATTTTAGGCATAATTATATTCCTGCGCCATTTTCTGTTTATATGGACACTTGGAAACTTGAGCCTGGTTCTATGGCTATTATCAACAGTTCAGGTTTAAAGTTGCGGCAATGGTGGGATACAGATAGCGTGTGGCGCGCAGGTCAGAGAAGTCAATTTTCCGGAAGTGATGATGAGGCCGTGAACAGTCTTGAGAGTGTTCTACTAAAGGCTATTTCAGCGCGCATGTTAAGTGATGTCCCTCTCGGGGCTTTCCTTTCGGGAGGTATAGATTCATCAACTGTTGTGGCGCTGATGCAAACAATTTCATCGAAGCCTGTCCGCACTTATTCCATTGGATTTCGTGAGGATAAATATAATGAAGCAACTTATGCAAAAGCCGTTGCAACTCATTTGGCCACAGACCATACTGAATTCTATGTTAGCCCTCGTGATATGCTGGATGTGTTGCCGGCCATGGCTCAATATTGGGATGAACCATTTGCCGATTCATCTCAGGTGCCTACGTACTTACTGAGTCGTCTGGCAAGTGAACATGTAACGGTCTCTCTTTCCGGCGATGGGGGAGATGAACTCTTCTCTGGGTATGAGCGTTATTTTTGGGCAACAAGGATGTGGAATAATGTGCAGCGTCTTCCGGCTTCAGTACGGAGCTTTCTTGGAGGGGCTAATAAAGTTATTCCTGATGCTCTCCTCGATTTGCTGGGGGCAAATGGTTTTAAGATTCGTTGGAGACTCGATGCCATTGCGATGAAGGATTTTTCTTCATTTTATAAGTATTTTACTTCAGTTTTTAAAAAAAATGAGATTGTGCTTGGTGTAGAAGAGCCAGAATCTTGTTTAAGTAACTTGCCGCCCACAGGGAACTTGTGGGGTTGGATGGAGCTCTATGATTTGTTGGCTTACCTCCCTGATGATATTTTGACGAAAGTTGACCGAGCCTCAATGGCTGCCTCTCTTGAGGCTCGAGTTCCTTTGCTTGACCATCGGGTAGTAGAATTTGCAGCGAGTCTGCCGATGAGCATGAAGGTTAGAGATGGGAAAGGCAAGTGGCTCCTTCGGCAAGTTTTGCATCGGTATGTTCCTCAGACCATCGTGGAGCGTCCGAAGATGGGCTTTGGCATTCCAATGCAGGAGTGGTTGCAAACTCAGTTAAAGAAGTGGTGTTGTGACATGTTGGACAGTTCACGTATTAAGCAACAAGGATATCTGGATGCTTCGCGTGTCGAACTGATGTTGAATCGGTTTATGAGAGGAGAAATACTGTGGGGGCAACACCTATGGAGTATACTGATGTTTCAGTCTTGGCTTGAGGAGTGGGAATAGTGCTTTGGAGTGGCTTGAAGAGTTTTTTTCGTCGTTATTGTCTTTGTTTTGACAGTATCAGGTTACTTGATTGGATGCATCGAAAGAACATTCAATTGTTTTTTTTCTTTTTCATGCGCTATCGGGTTTCTCCTTTGATTCTTGAAGATGTGTATAAGCATGGTTTCGATGATGAAGAGATGGGAAGACTCTTTGCTCTGGGAACATCCTCTCTAAAAATTGGAAAAATATTTAAGACAACAGGCTTGATGCGCACTCGCATGGCTGATGGCATGCTTTTAAAGAGAGCAGAAGAAAAGAAAAAACCATCACTAATGGAAATTGGTGTTTCTGACGGTAGTTCCTCTCTCGGACTTTTCGATCATTTTGAGATGTTTGAGCGTATTGTTCTCACTGATCGATTTAGTCGATTCTATGTGCGGAAACATTTTTTCTGGAAGCTCATTTTGGACGCTGAAAAAAGAATGTATGGCTTAAAAATTCTGTGTTTTTTTATATTCTTATCTCCTAAGAAAGTAAAAGATAGTACCGAGTGTGTCCCCATTGAAGTTATCAATCCTATTCTTCGGAAGAAGTACGGTATACAGGCCATAACTCGTTTCGATATGTTTGAGGATGTTCTTGATGAACCTGTCGATCTGATCAAGTGTTCAAATATTTTAAATAAGGCATACTTTTCTGATAGAGAAATTTGCCTTGCAGTTGCAAAACTTTGCCAAAGTCTCCGCGAGGGAGGCCATATTCTTATTTCCCAGAATAATAAACAATATAAAGACGGTGAAGCCGGGTTTATTTTACGAAAAGAAGGCGACGATGTTTACCTTGAAGAAGCCTTTAATAATCATGACTGTTTAAATCTTTTCAAAACTTATATTGGATAAATTGGTTTCATGAAGGGCTCTCTGAAAATTATGCTGCTTGCTCCTTCCTTGGATGTTGGAGGGGCTGAACGACAATTGAGTTTTTTGGCAAATGGGCTAAGTCAGCGAGGCCACGATGTCCATGTTGCTCTTTTTTACAAACAGGGGGCATTGCTTGCAGACTTGGCCAAGGGAGTTTGTACGCATGACTTAAAAAAACAAGGGCGATTAGATCTTTTCGGTTTTATTTGGCGTTTTCGTCGATTGGTTCAATGTAAACGGCCTGATATAATTTACTCTTTCTTAGGCGTACCTAATCTCACGTCGGTTTTTTTAAAAATGACAGGTATTCGGGTTCCTATTGTTTGGTCGGTACGTGCTTCTGATGTGGATTTGAGTCAATATGGCATACTATCTCGTCTTTGTTATGCTTTGGAATCAAAGTTGTCCAAGTTTGCCGACCACATCATTGTTAACTCTAGTGCCGGGCAAAAATATTCTATGGCCCAAGGTTATTCTGGAAAAAAAATGTCAGTTATTTTCAACGGAATAGAGACTGATCTTTTCAAGCCAGACAAGGCAGGTGCTGCCCTTTTACGACAGCAATGGTCTCTACAACGAGACGATATTCTGATAGGGATCGTTGCCCGGCTTGATCCTATGAAGAATCACGAGACTTTTCTTGAGGCCGCGAAATTGGTTTTAGTCGAAAATCCGAAAATCCGCTTTGCTTGCATAGGTGATGGGCCGCAATATAAGCAGCTGAAAGCTCTGAGCGAGAGACTTGGGCTTTCAGAAAATCTTATTTGGGTTGGAGCTCGTTCGGATATGCCCAATATCTATAATGCTCTAGATATTTTGTGCCTTTCGTCTGTTACTGAAGGTTTCCCAAATGCTCTTGGGGAGGCGATGAGTTGTAGTGTGCCATGTATCACGACAGATGTTGGGGATGCTGCATATGAAGTGGGTGAAACCGGCATTGTCGTGCCTAAATTGAACCCTGAAGCGATGGCGATGGCGATGTTAAAAATGATAGAAAACGTGCGCCGTGGCAAAACATTTGCAACTCGGGCGAGGGTAAAAAAACTGTTTTCAGTGGAGCGTATGGTGACTGAAACCGAGCGAATTCTACAAGAGGTCCTTCAATGAAATGCAGGACGTTTTTTGTTTGGGGGATAGGTTTCATTTTTTCCTGCTTGTTTATTTGGGCAGTCTCAGCGGTCTTTTTGAATAGCGCTGTTCCACAAGTCTGGGACGAAGTCCTCAATGAGTATGTCCGTAAGCCTGGGATTACAGTTCGTTTTCGTAGTGAGGGGTGGGGTGATACTCGCATTGGTCAGCATGGTTTACAGGCTGCAAGCAGTGATGTCTTAGAAAGTAAGACGAAGTGCCTTTTATTTTGGGGAGACTCTCATGGAGAAGCTTACCAAGTTGATGATGAAGATAAGATAATCTCTGTATTTAATCGAGAGTCAACAACCCCTTTAAAAGGAGCACTCGTGGGCCAAAGTGGACTGAGCGTTGTTGATTACTATTATTTACTCCCTCACTTTGAGGCTGCTTTTCCAAATGTTGAAGGGCATGTGATCCTCCTTTCTGGCATGGGGGATGTTACTCCAGGATATCAAAATGGGTGCAATGGACATTTCATGTCAAATCCGTTCCGCTTTGAGGAGGGGGACTGTTCTCCTTCCCCTAGAGGGCTTAGGTGGGGCCCATTAATCTATACATTCAAGTTGGAATTTGCTTATCAAGTCTATCTCTCCATTAAAAAAATCGTATTTCATTCAGATGAACCTGTTGATACAGGCAATAAGAATCTCAATGTTTTGAGACAAAAATCAGTACCACCTGATGATGCTTGGGAGTTTTTGTTAGCCAAACTTAAACGAGTTACAAAAAAACCTATAATATTTGTCTATTTTCCCTATATCCCCCGTTTTGTTAATGGTGTTTTAGATTTAAAAGACAGCAAGGCAGAAGAAAAAATCCGGTTTCAGAAGGGGTGTGCCGCCAAGGGCTTTGGATTTATTGATATGACAGATGCTTTTAAGACCTTATATCTTCAGAAGAAGAAACTGCCTCGTGGGTTCATGAATACCCCTCAAGGCCAAGGTCACTTGAACGCGCAAGGTCAAGCTTTAATAGCGCAAGCTCTTAATAAATATTTGCTAGAGGTCGGCCTGTGATTTTTTCTTCGATAACATTTTGCCTCTTTTTCCTTTGTATCCTCGTTGGCTTGGGAGTTTTTCGTCGTAATTCTTCTCGTAAAAGATTTCTACTTTTAGGGAGTTGGTTTTTTTACGCTTATTGGGACTGGCGTTTCCTTTTTCTTATTTTAATCTCCACCATTGTTGATTTTGTAATTGGGGCGATGCTGGGGCACGAAAAGAAAAAAGGGACGCGTCGGTTGCTCTTAGGGGTAAGTCTGACGGTTAACCTTGGCCTGCTTGGTTTTTTTAAGTACTTCAACTTTTTTATTGATTCAATGCGTCCGTTGGTAGAAAGTTTTGGTTTTCATGTTGGCTCTTTGGATATAATCCTTCCGGTGGGTATATCCTTTTACACCTTTCAGACGCTGAGTTACACGATTGATATTTATCGTGGGCAAATAAAGCCGCATGATAATTTACTGGATTTTTCTCTTTTTGTGAGTTTTTTCCCACAGCTTGTGGCTGGTCCAATTGTGCGTGCGTCGCATTTCCTGCCCCAACTCAAGGAGTACAAACCACTTACTGCGGGGAATGCCTATGCAGGGTTCCAACTTTTTACTTATGGGCTTTGTAAAAAAGTATTTCTTGCAGACAGGCTGGCGTTATTCTCAGATCATGTTTTCACTAATGCCGGGTTGTACGATTGTGCGACCACGTGGATGGCTGCGGGAGCATATTCACTTCAGATTTATTTGGACTTTTCCGGTTACTCTGACATGGCGATCGGCATAGCTCGCATCTTAGGGTATGATCTCGGGAAGAATTTTAATTTTCCATACTTATCCCGAAGTCCCCAAGAGTTTTGGCGCCGATGGCATATTTCTTTGTCAACTTGGGTACGAGATTATCTTTATATCCCACTTGGGGGGAGTCGCAGAGGTAAAGCTCGTACGTATGTTAATGTCTTTGTTTCAATGGGGTTATGTGGTTTATGGCATGGTGCAGCTTGGACTTTTGTTGTTTGGGGGATGCTCCATGGAGTCGGATTAGTATTGAACAGGATGTGGCAATGGAAGGCAGAAGGGCCAGGGTTTAGACTGATAGGACGGGGAGTGGCATGGATTGGAACAATGTTGTTCGTCGTGGTGGGCTGGGTGCTGTTTCGATCCGTTGGATTTAGCGAAGCTCGTTTGATGCTCCGCCAGATGTTTGTTCCTGAATCTGGAGTAAATTGGTTTTTCCCTTATTTCCCTTTTGTTCTTGGTGTGGTCGCAGGAGCTCACATTTTGAAGGGGTTTGGGTTTTATGAAAAGTATTTGGAGTCAGAGACGGTTCGTTGGTACTCGCCTGCGCTTTTGTTCAGCCTGCTGTGGCTTGTCATTATCTTTCAACCTACAGGCTTCAACCCATTTATATATTTCCAATTTTAGTCCAATGAGAAACCCCCCAGCTCTGCTGGGGGACCAGTAAAGTTTGACTTATGCGGGAGTAATATAAAGCCTCTCCTTGTGAGCTGCTCAGAGTGAGCAGAGGAGAGGCTCTATGAAGTGCAATTCAAGCCTATGCCATACAAAATGGGACTGCAAGTATCATGTTGTGTGGATACCGAAATGTCGGCGTAAGGTATTGTTTGGCAAGTTGAAAAACTACTTGGGCGAGGTGTTCCACAAGCTCGCACGTCAACGTGAATGTATGATTTTGGAAGGGCATTTATGCATTGATCATGTGCATATGTACATCGCCATTCCTCCCAAATACTCTGTGGCACAAGTAGTTGGTTATATAAAAGGTAAGAGCGCAATACACATAGCGCGTGAAGTCCAAAATCGCGCAAGGGGATTTGCAGGGCAAAGCTTCTGGGCGCGTGGTTACTATGTGACCACGGTTGGACGAGACGAAAAGGTAATAAGGGAATACATCCGCAAACAAGAACATGAAGACAAGCGGGTGGAGCAGTTGAAATTCCGCCTTTAGGCGGTTCTTAAAGCCACTTTGAGTGGCTCACAAGCTCAAGCCCCCGGCTTTGCCGGGGGTGTTATGACTTTGAAAATAGGTTATAATTGAGGATGTAAATATGTTTTTCGTAGCTTTAGGGCTTCTCAATCAAGTTTGGGCAAGTGCGATGGATGCGTTGCCATAATGAGGAGCTAGAGGGCGTGATGCTTCCGTCTGAAGGCTGGGGGCATGTTACAAAAGTGCATGAAAACAAGGACTGTTCGCTGAAATGGTCTCAGCAAATTCTCGATAACATTGTGAGCATCATGGTTTAAAAACTGAGATCAAAGAGTCTTTGCCTTTAGATTTGATTCTTGGTTCCCAATCTTAACATCCGCAAACTGTCGGAATATTTTATTCAATCAGATTCCAACTTCCTATAGTTGTTCCGGCACTCGTCGATTCAAGCGAAAGGTAACTCGTTCGTATTGTCGTGAGAACTAATCGCAAGCTTTAAGTTCAAAGCAAAATGCATTTTGATATGTCTCTAGAACTTTCTCGACTGCGTATTGGGGGTTTTTTT
This sequence comes from Pseudodesulfovibrio piezophilus C1TLV30, assembly GCF_000341895.1. NCBI lineage: Bacteria > Pseudomonadati > Thermodesulfobacteriota > Desulfovibrionia > Desulfovibrionales > Desulfovibrionaceae > Pseudodesulfovibrio > Pseudodesulfovibrio piezophilus. The sequence continues at coordinate 2,885,562 of NC_020409.1, forward strand.
CAAATTCATATTTCTTTAGTAATGCCCGCACAGCTGAACAAACTTTCTCATCTTTGTATAACGTTATAGTTGAGCGGTTCTCTAAATCAAGGAAGGGACGAAGATATTCCAATTCAGTAGTTTTGAAGTTGCTAGGATGAGGAAAAGGTAGGATTTTATGGGTACAACCTGGCAGTTTGTTATAAACTGTTAAGGGGTCGATAAAGCTGTTTTCAGTCACCTTCTGAAAAGCAGGAGATACTTTTTGTGAACTTAATTCTTCTGTGGCTGAAAAAATAAGACTGAGAAAATCAAGTAATAATTTTCTATCATACAGCAATCTGCTGACAACTTTAAAATATAATTTTGAAAAGCCTCCAGAAAGCAGCCTTCCCCAGTGTGGTTCTTTTGTGTGTTTTTTTATTAATGCATCTCTACTGGGATGTAATTCTGTGTCCAGCGAGTTTATAATATCGCGCGCAAAATGGCCAAGTCGTGTCTCTGTGCCCTTCAATTCAGTAATTTTCTCAACAAGGCTGTTAAGGACATGTATGGGGTTAATCTTATTAGTGTGGTGGAGGTTTGAGAGAAAAGGCTTGAGGTGTCCAGAATTCCAGCAAAATCCTACTAGGCATTGTAAAAGTCGCATTGATTTAAATTCGTTAGGGCTCATATCCTTTGAGCCACTTGCAACTTCTTCACATTCAACAACTTTGATTCCTTGATATTCGCCATAGCAGCCAGATTTTAGCCTAAAACTTGTTTGGTATTGATATTTTTTGCGTTCTTCTTCCAAATTTAGTTGAGTCCCTGGCAAAAAGAGAAGTGTCCTATCCCCAATGACGTCAAATCCTAGTTCGAAGCATTTTTCAAGGGTTTTCAGGTGGTTTGCATATGTTTCTCCTGGAAGTCCTCCTATTAAATCCGTGCCGACTTGGATATGTTTTTTTTTGTATGTGGAGAGGTAGTCCTTGAGGTCATCTTGTTGAATATTTCGCCTACCTATATTTTCTTGCACTACTGGGTCTAAGGACTGAACTGCCAATAAAACTCGTTCTCCTTCTCCGAGCAGTTTGACTATTTCATAATTGGTTTCAGCATTGTTTTTGCTCGACCAGAAGACGATACGTTGAAGAATTGGGTTTACATCTTTTATGGATCTAAGGGCCTTAGCTATTTGGATGTCTCGTTTGAATATCCCGAAGTTCCCATCGGCAAGAATATAGGTTGGGAGAGTGGGGAATTTGGTCCCCACGTAGTCTATTTCTGCGAGAATTCTCTCCATAGGAAATTTTCTGGTTTGATTTAAAAAGGATATTCCCCAAGCACAATAGGAGCATGAGTATGGACAACCTCTATTGGATTCGAAGAGAGGTATAAGTCCTTGATCAAGGAAAGAATCAAGATACCCTGCGAGGTATGGTGATGGGAGGTGGCTTAGATCATCAAAGAGCTGGGGGGGGCGATAGCATAGGTTTCCATGTCGAAGGAATGCAACTCCAGGATGTAATGTATTGAGTTGGTTAGATGGAGAAGTGATGTCTTTTACAATATTCGCGAAGGCCATCTCTCCTTCAAATACGATAGCAGAATCGATGGCAGGATTTTTTGTTAAGAAATTGGTAAGAAAGGTAAGGTCATTTTCTATTGATGGACCTCCTACGGATATGTGGGTGGCTGGGGAGAGTTGCTTAATCCTTTTTGCCACTGAGACGCTTAGGTTCCAGTTCCATTCGTACATAGAAAGCCCGACTACAGCCGGGGAGGCTTGTTTCACCGCGTCGAGTAGATCTGCTGTGTATTTAAAAAGTGTTACGGGGGGAGGAGTTCCTTGTGTGCTCAGATAAGCAGCAAGGCTTGCGGCGTTTAATGGGACAGAGTAATTCCCTGGGAGAGTGTTGTGAACCAGATCTGCAATGTATATTTTTTTCTTCATTAGCAATGGGCAAATAGAGCCAATTTTATTATTTTTGTTTGTCGAGGAGCGAATTTACAGCTTCGATGAGGGGAAGATCTCGTTGCGTAGTATAAATGGAGAGGATGACTTGGTTCTTTCTTTAGACACAGTTTCTCTACTTTAGCTATACCATATTGTAAATATAGTGCTCCTTCTCCTTTTGATCTGTCAAGAGAAGGCCATGAGGCATGTCATGAGATTCTCAGAGGTAATTCTGGTGTAAGTATGTGGTCATATTAGGGTGCATTGGATTACATCCATAATTTTTAGTTTGTTGTTGTCTTATTGGCCGTGGCAGAAAAATTTATATAGTTTGAGCCGTTTCCTGCGCTTTGTAAATCAAAAGGACAGTATCATATGGAGGGAACATTGATGATCGTACCAGCTCGGGAAGGTGATTTTAGTGAAATTGTCGAAGTTTGGGAAGCTTCGGTACGGGCGACGCATTTGTTTTTGTCTGAAGAAGATATTCAATATTATAAGCAGCTTATTCTCAATGAATATCTGGCTGCCGTGACATTGTTTTGTGCAAAGGATGATCAGGGCGTAATTCAGGGGTTTTTGGGAACGTCAGGGCAAAGTATAGAGATGTTGTTTCTGGCTCCACGCGCGCGAGGGAGCGGATTAGGGAGGAAATTGGTGCTTTTTGCTACTGACGAATTGGGGGCGACAAAGGTTGATGTGAATGAACAGAATCCGGCAGCAGTCGGATTTTATGAGCATATGGGCTTCAAGACCACGGGGCGCTCTCCGGTTGATGGCATGGGCAAGCCATTTCCTTTGCTACATATGGAGAAAGAGTGACGGTGATGGCACCATGATTTTTTGCGGGCAAGTGTCAATTTTCATGGGATGATTGGTCTGGTCGGCGAAAAGGTGGTATGCGGCACTGTCTCTTGTCTTGGCTTGGCTTGAAAATTCTTTTGCTTTATTTTTTCAACGTATCAACAAGTTTTTGATACCCAGTTTTTTTTGACGTTGTTGGTCTGGTGTTCGAGTTGTGACTTGCGGCCTTTAAAAAAATTCTTCCTGAATCGTTTTTTCTATTTACCTGACCTTATACAACGGATATTGGCCGTCTGTCTTTTGTGTGCATGACACGCAGTTGGTGGGCAATTTTACTCCCAGGAGGGAGGTTGTATGAGTGCGCAATGCAAGGCTGTGCCCGATTCCGGCTTCAGCCCAGTGGTTCGAGAGGCTGTTCCGGCTGATCTGGATTTTTTGGAAAGTCTGGAGAGGGACTGCTTTAGTGGAACCAGACAAAGTTCCAGGCAAAGTTTGCGGCACAGTCTTACGAGTGCCAGCCAGATGGTTTTTATCGCCGAAAGGAAAAAAGGAAGAAAACAAGGCGTTCCGACCGGGGCTGCTGTTGTCTTTGAGTACAAGCGGTCGCTGCGTGTTTACTCATTGGCGATTCTGAAAGAACACAGGATGCAGGGGATGGGCGAAGCGCTCATGCAGCATATTATTGATTTCGCTCTCAGCCATGGCTATGAACGGATATCCCTTGAAGCAGACGCTGGGAACCCGAAACTTGTTGATTGGTACCGCCAATTCGGCTTTGAAGGCACCAAGGCTATGCCCGATTATTATGGTCCGGCAGAAGCTGCGCTTCGTATGGTTTTGCTCCTGGCCAACAAAGGACGGACATCGGAGCGTATCGTCATTGTCGTCGATGATTCCAATTTGGCAAAAAAATGTGTTTCAGGCATTCAGTTCTGCTCTGCTCCAGAGTATCTTTCCGATACCAATTTTTCCAATTCAAATCGGTTTCATATTCTGAATCTGTGCAATTCCTATAAGACCCACTCCATGGGCTATTACGTTTCCCTGCTGGCTTCAGCGAGAAATCACAGAATTACGCCATCGGTCATGGCGGTGAAGGATGGGACAACACCAAGCATCGCCCAGAGCCTGCTGGATGAGATTCGTGAGTATACCCATGACAAGCTGCCCTCTCATGATGGGAGCGTGGTGGAACTGACCATCGTGCTGGGTAAGACTGATGACCCTCATCATGGCGAGTTGGCTCGAAAATTGTTTTCTCTTTTTTCCATACCTTTTTTTTCCATCACGATGGAGCGGCATGATTCCTGGAGATTTAAGAAATTGAAAACGCTTCATCTCAAGCAAGTCGCGCATCAACATCCAGAGCTCTTGCAGGATGCATTGACCTGTTATTGTGAGAAAAAACGATATAATCGTCCACGACTCAAGAGCTATAAATACGATCTCGCCATCTTGATAAACGAGGAAGAGGGGACGCCTCCATCGTGCCCATTGGCATTGGAGAAATTTCGCAAGGCTGCCGAGCGTGTTGGGTTTTTCGTTGAATTTATTACCAAAGCCGATCATCGGCGGTTATGTGAGTTTGATGCTCTTTTTATGCGGGAGACAACCGCAATCGAAAACCACACGTATGAGATGGCTCGCCATGCCTATACCGAAGGATTGGTTGTCATTGATGATCCCTGGTCGATACTGCTGTGTTCCAACAAGGTGTATCTTCATGAACGGTTGGCCAATGCAGGAGTCTGCCAACCTCGGGGTTGGCTTTTGACCAGAAAAGGATGCTCGGACGAACTTCTCAAATCCTTGCCATTGCCGGTGGTTTTGAAGTTGCCGGAGAGTTCTTTTTCCCAGGGGGTCTACCGGGTGTGTTCCCTTGAGGAACTCCGCTCAAAGTTGCATGAGATGTTTCGGCAAACCGATCTGGTTATAGCCCAGGAGTTTCTGACTTCTGATTATGACTGGCGCATCGGGCTGCTCGACAACATGCCTTTGTTCGCATGCAAATATTACATGGCAAACAATCATTGGCAAATTTACAACTGGCAGTCGAGCGAGTCCGAGGAGTTCAGCGGCCGATCGGAGACCATTCCCGTTAGTCAGATTCCGGCCCATATCCTTAAGGCGGCAGTTAATGCCTCGTCGCTTATCGGTAACGGGCTGTACGGAGTGGACCTGAAAGAGGTCAACAAGAAAGCTTACGTCATAGAGGTCAACGATAATCCGAATATTGATGCCGGGATCGAAGACTTGTTGTTGGGGGATGAGTTGTACGAACGCATCATGCATTCACTCTACAACCGCATCGAAGCTGAACGTCACCAGGTTCGATATCTTTACTGATGGAGGGAGGCCCTCATGATTCATCCACATACCACGGTACGAACAGTTTCCCCATGTATCGGCGTCGGTGTCTTCGCCACTCATCCCATTGCCAGGGGGACCATTGTGGTCGTCCGTGACAGTCTTGATACCTGCCTGACTCGGCAGGAATTCTGTGCGCTTCCGGAGGCGGTTCGTCTTTCCATGGAGACGTATCTTTATCATGATAAATGCGGCAATCTGATTTTGAGTTGGGATCATGCCCGATATATGAATCACCACTGCCAGAGCAACACGATGATGACGGATTACGGTTTGGAGCTTGCAGTCAGGGATATTGCGGCAGGTGAGGAACTGACCACCGAGTACGGCCTGCTTAATATCCAGGACCCGTATGAAATTTGTTGCCACTGTGAGAGCTGCCGAGAAGCACTGCGGCTTGATGATGTCGATACATATGGTGATGCCTGGGATGCGCTTGTGGAGGAAAATCTGTTGCGTATTTTCGATCTGGAGCAACCATTGCTCGACCTGCTCGGGGCACAGCATCGGGCCAGGCTTGATGCCTTGGTTTCGGGGGAGGGTGCGTATGCATCCGTGAAAAATCTGAAGTGGCGGATTGGAGACTGCTCTGGCGAGTAGCCCTGTCCGGTCTCAGCAGAGAACAGTGAAAGGAGTCAGGGAACGGCAGAGTCGTGTTTCGAGATCTTTCGAGGACGGCAGCACTGGCTCCATGGGGGTGCTGCCGTCTTTTTTTTGTGTTTTATTCCGTTCTGATTACGGTGATTTTCTTTCGCGCCTTGAGTTCATAGATGTCCGGCCTGCGTTCATGCAGGGGACGGACACTGCCAAACTCCCTGATTTGTGACAGGCTGGCAAAATCCAGATCCGCTATAACCACTGTTTCCACGCCGGGGTCAGCCTCTCCGCTAAGAGACGGAATGGGAAATGCAAAGTCGCTCGGTGCGAAGATCGCTGACTGTCCATAGTTCAACAGATATGTCTTGACGCCCGGCAGGTTTCCCACGTTGGCCGCAATGACGGTATAAATCGAGTTTTCGATGGCACGAGCCTGTGCTGTGGCCCGTACTCGATGGTAGGCCCGTTTCTCATCGGTACTGAAAGGGACGAAGATGACTTCGGCCCCGGCCATTGCCAGGAGTCGGGAGGTTTCGGGGAACTCGATATCATAGCAGACCTGAATGGCTATGCGCCCCAGTGGGGTCTGGAAAACGCTCAAGCCTTCGCCGGGATGGATACCCCAGTCCTCACGCTCTCCTGGAGTGATGTGAAGTTTGTCTTGCGTGTATACATTGCCCGTAGGCGTGAAAAGGTGCCCGACATTGTAAAGCTTGCCGTCACGCAGTACGGGGTGGGAGCCACCAATGATATGCAGATTGTATGTGCTAGCGAGCTCTCGAAACATGTCCAGATATTTGTCAGTCATTCCTGCCAGTTCCGCAACCGCTCTGCGTGGAGTCCACTCCGGGGGCATGGTGCTGAACATTTGTGCTGTGAACAGTTCGGGCAGGACCAGGAAATGACAGTGGTATGCGTCGGCCGTCACGACAAAAAACTCAACGGATTGCCGCAGATCTTCCCAGGATGATATCCTGCGCATTTGGTACTGAGCGGCGCAGACTCGATATTGGCGAACAGGGCGACGCAGAGGAGCACCCGCGATCTTGCGCCGAACCGGCTGGAAGTCCGGGTTGGGCATTTCCAGAAAGGTGGAGTAATTCAGACTGGAGTCGTCCTGGAGCAGGTCGAGGAAAACGCCCTTGACCCGATATCCGGCCTTGAGGTGCGCATTGAGGGCAGAATCCTTCAGTTCACCTTTGGCGACCATCTCGACATATTCCTTGGCGGTCAGAATACCTTCCTGCTCGCTGTAATTCATTATGCGTCCATGGGCGATCATCCTGCTTAGATTGTAGCGCTTCATGATACGTTTTCGGTATTTATATATTTTCCCGGCTACTCCCTGGCCCCGGTATTCCGGTCGAACCGCGATATCTGCGCCATATAGGGTATCGCCGGTTGGGGTATGCGTGCTGAATGTCCCCCCTCCGGTGATCTCATCATAGCGATACCAGTCAACGGATTCATCCAATTGGACGATGATGGAAGTCGCGTAGCCGATGATTTCTCCATCGCACTCAGCCAGGACTTGTCCTTCCGGGAAGGCGGCAAACTGCATGGCATATGTGCGCTCGTCGTAATGGTCGTCAAAATCGGGATAAGCCGCCTTTTGGCAGGCGACAATGGCCGGGAGATCATCCTCATTCCAACTGCGAATTTTGATAGCCTTTCTTTTACCCATGATTTTCCTCGAAAAATGGCCTGTTCATGCTGATTGTTTGTTGTGGGCATTGGCAACGTCGGGGTGAATGAAATTCGATACAAGAAACCATTTCTTGGCATCGGGAAAGCGTCAGGGAAAAACGGCTGCTGATCGAGGTTGTGTCGCCCTGAGTTCATTTGCTGGACTGACCTGAGAGTTGGCAGTTGTCAAAGTCGTATGAAAATCATTTTTGCCGTCTCCCTGAGTATCAATATGTCCTCGTTCTTTTTTGAGAACAGCAGCAGACCGATCATATCCATTTTCTTTTTTTGAAATATGCCAGCATGACGGCGGCGACCGTGCCCATAATACCGAGCAGGATGAAATATCCATTCCTGTAGTGTAGTTCGGGCATGATTTCGAAGTTCATGCCATACACGCCTGCCAGAAAGGAAAGCGGGATAAAAATGGTGGCAAATACTGTCAAGAATTTCATGACGTCATTGAGCCTGTTGGTCACGGCCATGTTGTAACTGTTGAGATGGTCGTTGAGCATCTCTCGGTAGATGTCCACCGCATCCACAACCTGTTCCGCCATGTCGTGCAGGTCGCGAATGAATGGGGCTATCTGAGGCGTGATAATTTCGTTTTCTGTTTTTGCCAATTTCAGGATAATTTCACGCGCCGGGCGAACTGCTTTTCGGATATACGCCATTTCCCGCCTGTAGAGGTTGATCTCTTCCAAAAGGTCCGGGGTGGGATTGCCGAGAACCTCCTCATCAAATTCCTCGATCCTCTCTCCAAGGATTTCAACTACCTTGAGGTAGTTTTCGAAAACGCAGTCAAGGAGTGTGTAGAGCAGGTAGTCCGCTCCAAGGCGACGCAGTCTGCCGGATTGCCTCCTGAGGCGTTCGCGGACCGGGTCAAAGACATCGCCGGGTTTCTCCTGAAAGGTGATCAGGCAGTTTCCGGTCAGCACGGCGCTCAGCTGTTCTGCATTGATCCGGCCTAGTTCTTCGTCCAGGGAGAGCATCTTGAGCGTGACGAACAGGGCATCGGGAAATTCTTCAAGCTTGGGGCGTTGTCCCGTATTGACGATATCCTCCAGAATCAGGGAAGAGAGATCAAACAGGTTTCCCACCTGTGACATCAGATCTGGGACATGGAGTCCGTCTATGTTGAGCCAACTGGTGGATTGGCTGTCCGTGCAAGCCGAGAGAGTGTCCAGGGAGTCGATAAAATCATCCTTGAGCATCTCCTGGTCATAGTCGATCAACCGCAGACGGGGAGTGTCGGTCTTTTGCTGTCCGACGAAAATGAGTGACCCCGGTGATCGTCCGGTCTCCTGGTCGCGTTTTTTCAGGAAACGAGCCATGTACTTCCTCCGATATCCTTTCTATTAAGGGAGAATGAATTCATTGCTTCCGGCAATGGATTTGATTGTCTTATCATATTAATAATACCCAGACTTGGGAACTGTTTTGATCATGGTTTAATGAAGAAAAGGAGGGGGGCATGGATTGGAGTAATGGTTCGGGCGTGATGCTCAGGGCGTGGTTCGCGGTGTTGGTGCTGCTCGGCATATATATCGCCGCTCGTTGGTTGAAGAAGGGGAATGCAAAAGGCTGGCGGGAATTGCTTGATATGCTGACAGTCTCCATGAAAAGAAAGATCATTCTTTTCATGGTGATGCTTGGTCTTGTGGTGTGCTTGGCAGTGTTGGCTCCTCTTGCTCGATTTGATGCCGGGGTGGATGTTTTTGTCACGGCCTTTTTAGGAACCGCCTGGATCATACTCGTTGCATGGGCATTGACTTTATTGCTGACGGTGCTGACCGGGTTGGTTCAGTGGAAGTATGATATTGGTGTGGAGGACAATCTGGGTGCGCGTCAGATAAATACCAAGGTACGGGTTCTGCATCGAATTGCTGCCGTTCTTGTCTGGCTTGGAGCTCTTGCCGGAATATTGATGCAGTTCGAGCGATTTCGGGCTCTTGGTGGGGCCATGCTGGCCTCGGCGGGGGTCTTGAGCATTGTTCTCGGGCTTTCTGCACAAAAGACTTTTGGCGCGGTTATAGCCGGAGTGCAGATAGCTCTGACCCATCCCATCAACCTGGATGACGTGGTTATCGTGGAAGGAGAGTGGGGGCGGATCGAGGAGATCACATTTACTTATGTAGTAGTCAAGATATGGGATTTGCGGCGCATGGTTGTCCCCATCAGCTATTTTGTTGAGACACCCTTTCAGAACTGGACAAAAAAAAGCGCTGAAATAATCGGGACCGTGACTTTGCATGTGGATTATACCACGCCGTTGCAGCCACTGCGCGAAGAACTCAAGTCCTTGTGTGAGGCTTCCGGAGCCTTGTGGAATGGCAAGACCTGCGTGCTTCAGGTGACGGAGGCAGGGGGAGAGAGCATGACAGTCAGAGCGTTGGTCAGTTCCCCCGGAGCCTCAGCCGCATGGGACCTCCGATGCATGGTGCGTGAGGGATTGATAGATTTCCTGCGACGGAACTACCCCGAGTGCCTCCCCCGTCGGCGTGTGGTTTTGCAGAATGGGGCCATGGAAAAAGAGGGATAGAAAGACGGATTTGGGGAGGGAGAGCATATGGTGGTACTTCTCGTTTTAGTCTTACTCTTTCGAGTGCTTTTCGGGCATGGAGACGTCGGATTTGATCGGGAGTTGGAGCGCCTGCTTCCCCTTTTATTCTGAGATGGCAAGAGGACAGCCTCGGGATGGAAAGACTGTCTTTTTAACACGCCAGGGTTGATCCTGTCGTCAGTTTGAAACAAGAGTGTGTATTATGCAAACGGTCTTCATTTGGTGTGGCATTGTTTTTTGTCTGACCCAGTCAGCCATCTTCTCCGGTCTCAATCTCGCCTATTTCAGTCTCAGCAGGCTTCGCTTGGAAGTGGAGGCATATTCCGGCAATCGGCGGGCAGCCAAGGTCTTGGCGTTGCGGCAGGAGCCGAATCTTCTTTTATGCACCATTCTCTGGGGGAATGTCGGCATCAACGTCCTGCTGACCCTGCTCTCGGAGTCGGTCATGACAGGCGTCGCCTCTTTTGCCTTTTCCACGTTTGTCATCACCATTGTTGGTGAAATTTTGCCACAGGCCTACTTCTCACGCCAGGCTCTTTTGATTGGAGCAACGCTCGTGCCGGTCATCCGTTTTTATCAGGTGGTGCTCTATCCTCTGGCCAAACCCGCTTCAATGATGTTGGATCGGCTGGTGGGCAGGGAAAATATCGAGTATTTCAAGGAGAACAAGATTCGTCATCTGCTGAAGATGCACATTGATTCCACTGACGCCGACATCGATGAAATCGAAGGGATGGGAGCCATGAATTTCCTGACACTTGACGACATCGAAGTCTGTCAGGAAGGAGAGCCTATTCAGATTCAGAGTATTATAGGGCTTCGTTTTGAGAATGGTCGGCCAATTTTTCCCTCGGACGTTGCAACCTTCGTGGAACAGGTCAATTCTTCCGGTGAGAAGTGGGTTGTCCTGACGGATAGCCAGGACCGTCCCCGCCTGTTGCTCGATGCCGATGGATATCTGAGAAACGTCATGAAGGGCGGGGTTGTCTCGCCTGCGGATTATTGCCACCTACCTATTCTCGTTCACAATGATCATATCCGACTGGGTGAAGTGCTGAACAGGCTTGAGGTTCACCCGGTGTCACCGGAGGACGATGTCATTGACGCAGACACCATACTTGTCTGGACAGCGCGTCATCGGCGCATCATTACCGGAGCCGATATATTCGGGCGGTTGATGCGTGGCATCTCTCGGGTTCGACGAAGCGGTCGCCCTTCGGCGACGTGATCAGGATTCTTTTTTCATCAAGTGCTCTGCAAGGGCCGGGGCAGTCTTGAAATGAATATCCATCTGTGGGAAGGCAATTTCAATATCGGCTTCCCGGAATGCCGCGTCAATGGCGAAACGCAGTTCGGATGTCGCTTTGACTGTGTTGTCAATGTCGTCAATCCATATCCTGAGAATAAAGTCGAGGCTGCTGGCACCAAAATCATTGAACAGAACCTGGGCTGCGGGGGTTTTCAGGACATGCGGGTGTTCCTGGGCAAGAGCCAACAGGGTTTGTTCTACCTTTCTTGTCTCTGATCCGTAGGCCACACCCACGAGGATATCCCGTCTCAGTGTCGGGTTATTCTTGGTCCAGTTGGTCACCTGTGTGGTCACGAGATCCGAGTTGGGTATCATGATGACGGCATTTTCGAATGTCTCCACCAGGGTTGTGCGGATATTGATTTTTTTGACCGTGCACCAAACCTGCCCCATCTCAATCACATCTCCTTGCTGGATGGATCTGCCGAAAAGCAGGATCAGGCCGCTGATGAAGTTGTTGACAACATTTTGCAAGCCGAAACCGATACCGACACTGAGACCTCCGGCGATGACAGTGATGCTGGTCAGGCTGACTCCGAGGATGCGCAGGGCTGCCAGAGTGAAAAGAGACCAGACAGCGTAGGAAAAAAGTGTCTGGATTGATGGGACAGCCCCGCGTTTGGCCCTGGGCCATCGGTTGCCGACGTGTTCGAGAGAGACCTTGAAAGTGGAAATGCAGCTTTTTGTCAGGAAAAAGAGAATTGCGAGGGCGATGACATCTTTGAGATAGAGGGACTGGCCCCCAAAGGTTGCCTTCATTTCTAGCACTGTTGCTATGGTCTTTTCACCAAAGAAATCGACAAGCCAGAGAAATGTCATGACAAAAGCGACAGCCCAGCCAAAAGGGACCAGCAGACTCCGAACCAATCCCTTTTGGAATTTCGCACTCCTTTCAGTTTCCAGGGACAGACATTGTGCCCAGACATTCCCGAGCGCCCGAATGAAAACTCCCAGGCACCAGAGGAGTGTCAAGAGACAGGCCAAGCGGCCATAGCCGAAGAGGGTGATGGCAAACAAAGGAGCCAGTGCCCCGCCGCGCATGGCCGTGACCGTGAGTTTCTGTCCTTTTTTTCTCCATGCATGAAAAGAATCGTTCGCCCACAAGATAAGGACAATGAGCATGAACGTCACTGTCGTGGTCCGGCTTGGCATATAGAGTATGAGTAACTGCGTGGAGACCACGAAGAGAAAGGCCAACCGAGTGTGCCCGTAGGTGGCAAGATACCTGTCGGCACAGATGTGTTTCGCAAGCTTGAGAATACTGAGCAGGAAAAGTCCGGCAGCAAGGGCGGCCAGTGAATCCATGCCATTGGGAAAGGTGAAGCGGATGGCGAGAAAGAGTGAAAGGCCCACGACCGCTGTCAGAAAGTACAGATTGATTCGGCCGTGATTTTTGTTTCTGAGCGCCGGGCTGGGCAGCAACTTGAGGAGACGTTTGGACGAAAGACCCACGGCCGCAAGCGTTATCAGGATGAAGATAAATTTGATCCCCCCGTCATGGAGTGAGATAAGGGCTGATTCAAATTCTGTTTGCTTCAGTATCAACCAGTTCTTGCCGAGAGCGGGACTTTGCCAGAAATCAAGACTGAAGACGGGCATCTTGCCCACAAGAAGATATTGTATCCATATGTCGTATAGTGTTTGAGTGTCTTCCTTGGGGGATTCCAGTTTTCCGTTCAATCGTTTTATCTGACGGAGCAATGAATTCATTTTGGCCAGGTGTGTCTCGGTCTGTTTTTCCAGCCGGGAGACCCTCTGTCTCATGTTTTGTGCGGAGTGGCGGAGCATGGCCCTGGAATCCTGCGGCAGGGTCGATGTCATCTGCCCATAGGACTGCAAAAATTCCAGTCGGGCGTTTCCTGCTCGTGCAGCTTCATGCAGCGTGGCAGTCAGTTGATCGCACTGGTCGAGGATGTGACGAATTGAGGCCTCATAGTGTTTGCGATCAATGGGTGAGGTGCTTGAGGTGTTTTTGGCAATACCCGCTTTCTGGTAACTTTCCAGAAGTCCTCCGAGTTGGGTCTCGATTGTCATGAGAAGGGATGCTGTCCTTTCGGCTGCATTTTCCTCTTCTGATAGAAGCAGGGAAAAAGATTCGATCTGATAGCGAAATATTTCCTGGCTTGAATTTTCTGCCCCATATGCACGATTCAGGGGACTCAGCCCCAGAGTGAGAAAGCAGAGGAGTGTTGCTAGAATGGGCAAGACTTGGCGAGATCTCATTGTACTCCTACCGTCAATGGCTTGATTCTGTGGATCCGGTTTTCTTCATACAGAGATATGTCCAGCACTCATGAGTGGCGTGTCAAGGCTGTTTCTTGACATGAAGAAGGGAAAAAGCGTTATAGTTTGTAAGACTCACTACGCTCATGACAAGAGAGTGAGCAATAAAAAAGAAACAAATCTGCCACAACACCAAACAAAGGGCGTCGGTCTTTGAGTTTGCAGGAGGAGCAGGTATGGAGACTCTTTTTCTCACATGGGTTGCTCGGGTTTTCCCCTCGGCAGGAGGTTCGTTCCTGTTCTTTCGGTCCGGAGTCTTGTCATGAAAATACGTGTGCCGCTCTACGTGAATATCCTGACTGTCTTTGCTCTTTTGATTTCAGCTGTGGTAGCGATTGTTGTTTCCTATGGATATTTGAGGAATGCCGATACCGCAATCCTTTCAGCTGAGCTTCTTCTTCAAAGGAGCGGTTCGTCCATCGTCGAGAGAACCCAAAAGATGTTTGACACCGCCTTTACCACTGTGGATACCTATGTCAGTTTTCGCGATATAGGGGTTAAGGCATCCATTCATTCCCATCCCATGAGTCCTGTCTTTTTCAAGTTTTTGAGTCAACACCCCGATTTTACATCTGTTTATATCGGTTTTGATGACGGAGATTTTTTTCTTGTCTCTTCATTGGCAGAACGGGATGAACTCAAGGCACAGTTGCACCTCCCACAGACTGCTTTATGGTATACCCAAACCATTGGGCATATGGCAGACGGTCGACGGTATGAAATACGAAAATTTCTCGATGCCGGATTTGTTCCCGTTGGTTCCGACTGCATCCCTGATATTGCATATGATCCGAGGGGACGGCCTTGGTTCAAAGCAGCTCTTGAGAACGATATCCCCACGCTGAGTGATATTTATGTCTTTTTTTTGTCAGGAGAGCCGGGAATCACGGTTTCTCATCGGTTCGATAGTGTCGTATCCGGTGTTGTTGGCGTGGATCTTTCTCTCTCCAATCTCTCCTGTTTCGTGAAGCGGCAGAAGGTCAGCCCATCCAGTGATATCATGATTTTCGATACGGAAGGCAGGATTTATGCTTACCCTGATACCGACAGGCTGGTTTCCAGTATTCAGCTGGAACCTCACCCCGGCATGGGGTCAGAAGTGGACTGCCTTGAATCTCCTGTTCTGACCGCTCTTCTCGAAGATTTTCAGTCAGTTGGGAGCAAGACACTCTACAGCCATGAATTGATTGTGGATGGGACTGCCTATCTCGCACATATTGATCCTTTGCCAACGGAATATGGCAAAGAGCTTTTTGTCGGAGTGGTGGTCCCAAAACATTTTTTTACAGGGCCGATTGCCGTTATCGGTGAACAGACGCTTTTTGTCTCACTTATCATTCTGCTTTTGTTCATCCCCGTGGTCTATTATGCGGCCAAGCGTATCAGTTATCCACTCAAGGGGTTGATTGAATCGGCTGAAAATATCAAGGCATTCAGGCTCGATATTCCCGTAAATGTGGACTCTCATATTATCGAAATCAGGAATCTGAGCAGGGCCATGGAGACTATGCGCGGTGCTCTGAAAGCCTTTGGAAGCTACATACCAACTCCTCTTGTGGAGGCGATGGTCGTCAATGACATCCAACCTGTTCTTGGCGGAAGCAGAAAAATAATGACATTCTTTTTCAGTGATATACAGGATTTTACGGCTATCTCAGAGACCCTGAGTCCCGAGTTGGTGACTGAAAGTATTACCCGCTATCTGAAGGTTATGAGCCAGGTTATACTGGAAAATGGGGGGACTGTGGATAAATACATCGGCGATTCGATCATGGCATTTTGGAATGCTCCGGTCGAAGATGCGGATCACGCATGGCATGCCTGTCTTTCCGCACTGCAATGCCGCGATGTGCTCACGGCATTTAATGCTGATTGTCGAGAGCGTGGCGCGCCGGAATTTTTGACCAGAATGGGAGTGCATACAGGAGATGCCGTTGTGGGAAATATCGGCTCCTCGGACCGGATGGAATATACTGCCATGGGAGCTGCCGTGAATCTTGCCTCCCGCTTGGAAGGACTGAATAAGTATCTGGGGACCGGTATCCTGGTCAGTGAACCGACCAGGATCATAGCCGGAGATGACTTCTGCTTCCGGTTTGCAGGAAAAGCTTCTCCCAAAGGGACCAGTGTCGGTCTTGGGGTCTTTGAACTGCTTGGCACCAGGAGTGGCTCACAAGGGGTTTATGAACCGTTTGCTGTTTCACCGGAGGTTGAAGCGCGTCTTGAAGAATGGGAAAATGGTGTGCGTGTCTTTTTCATGCGAGAGTTCGAGAAGGCTTCAATCCTGTTTTCCAAATATCTTGCGGAACATGGAGCTGATCCACTTGTGGAGCATTATTTGAATCTTGCTCGGGAGTATTCGGACTGGCCACCCTCGGAGGATTGGAATGGTGAGCAGAAGTTTTCTAATAAATAAGGGGTGGCATATTGCATGGTTGCGCCCTTTTTTTGTCGGAATAGTTTTGACCATGACTCTGAGTATGGTCTTTCCTTCAATTGGAGCGGCGACGAATCTTGTTTTTTGGACGACAGAGGTCAGCCCTGAACGGAAGGTCGTTGTTGATTATCTCACAAACGTGTTCACCCTGTTTCACCCCGATATTTCAATTGAAGTCCGGGGTGAGGATGAAAATACTATTGCGCAGGCGTTGGCCCGGGCGCTGAAAACAGGCCGAGGTCCGGATATTATCAGTTGCGCCTCTGATCTTGTCGTCTCGTTCGATACCATGGGGTGGATAGATGAGGCTCTTTCCAAGACCCTTCTGGAGGAATTGGGAAAGGACCGTTTCTACTCCGGCGCACTGGCCAAGATTACGAAAAAAAATGGGATATACTGCGGTATTCCTTTCAATGGGTGGGTTCAGGGAATTTGGTACAGGAAGGATTGGTTTGAAGATTTCAGGTTGGAACCGCCTGATACATGGTCCCGTATCCTGGAAGCTGCCAAAACCCTGCATGCCCCGGAGAAAGGCAGGTACGGGATTCTCGTCGGGACGCGTGAAGATGCCTATGCCGAGCAGGTTTTTACTCACCTGGCGCTGTCTGCCGGAGTGCGAGAGTTTTCATCCGAAGGAACGGTGCTTTTCAATTCCCCTGCGACGGTTGAAACTGTGAAATTGTATGCGGAATTGGCCCGGTATACTCCGTCTGGGCCGCAGTCTTGGCGTGCACGGGATTTTTATCTTCAAGGAAAACTGGGCATGATTTTCTATTCGACGTTCATAATGGATGATTTGGCGGTTCCGTCTGTTGCTGCGGATTCTCTGACCGGTGATCATTTTGAGGAGCTTGATGGGGGCGAGTATGATTATCGACTCTTCAGAAATACGGGTATGGTCTCAACCCTTACCGGGACACAGCCTGCCAGCTACGGGGTGCTGCATGCTCTCGGGATCATGCGTCATTCCGACAAGGACAAGGATATGGCCTTGAAAGAATTCATTCATTTCCTTTTCACCGAAGAGGCATACGTCACCTGGTTGCATATGGTGCCGGGTGGGATGCTGCCTGTCCTGAAAGAGATTGCCGATGCCCCGGCATTCTATCGGGATGCTCAAGGTGTTTTTCAACGATATTCCCGACGCCGAGTGAATGAGATTGTCACGGGATTTGAGACGCTGCAAAGTTTCAGTTTCATTGACGGGGTTCTTCAGCCCCAAGCTTCGGATGTTTCTGCCCACAAAGTCATTCCGAGGATGTTGGGCAAGGTGCTCGATAAGGGGATTTCACCACGCCAAGCCGTTTCAGAAGCGGCTGCCGAGATGCGGGATATTGCTGGCGGGGAAGATGATATCCTGTGATGCGAGAGTGGATTTATCGGTGGTGTTGGGTCGTGCCCTTCGAAGGTTCCGATGCAGGGACATCGCTTACTGATCTCCCTGCATCGGAATTCTGTGTCATTGGTCAGCTTTCGTCTTTCTCATCGAGGCACTCCAACTCGGGAAAAGCATAGACACCGTCTTCATTCAAAGAGAAGAAGGCTGTGGCTTGGGACAACTCGTTTGCCTTTTCCGAGAGAGCGTGTGTTGTTCCCGCTATTTCTTCGGCTGCGGAAGCATTCTGGTGGATAACACTTCCCAGCCCTTGCAGAGCGTCGTTGACCATGGTTGCACTGGCATTTTGTTCGGCACTGTCTGCGGCTATTTCCTTGACGAGTTCCGCAGTGTGCTTGATATCCGGCACCAGCCTGGTCAACTGGTCTCCGGCCCTGTCAGCCACTTCCACACTGGCATTCGATATATTGATTATCTCAAGGGCTGCATTGCCGCTGCGCTCAGCCAATTTGCGGACTTCTGATGCCACGACGGCAAATCCCTTGCCGTGTTCTCCTGCGCGAGCGGCTTCGATGGCCGCATTCAGGGCCAGGAGATTGGTTTGGCGAGCAATTTCTTCGATTATCTGAATTTTGTTGGCTATTTCCTTGAGCGCCCCCAATCCTTCCTTCAAGGCTTTGCCACTTTCTTCCGCATTGGACGCAGCTTTTTGAGCTATCCCTTCAGTTTTGTGTGAGTTCTCTGCGTTACGTTTGATGCTGTGGGCTATCTCATCCATGCTGGACGCGACCTGTTCGACGTTGGCGGCTTGGCTTGCCGCTCCCTTGGCCACATTGTCCGCAGCCTCGGAAAGTTCCCGGCTGCTGATTTTGACAGAGTCCGTGGCAGAGGTGACGGTTCCTATGACATTGGTGAGGCTTCTGAGCATGGAGTTGAGGGAAAAGCCGACTTTTCCTATTTCGTCATGAGATGGGTTCTGCACGCCATTTTTGAAATCCCCTTTTGACATGGCCTTGGTCACTGTCGTGATTTCAAGCAGGGGCCGGATGACTGTGGAACGCATGATCCACGTCACAAGCGTTGCTATGATCCCCAATATGAGCAGGGTCCAGAGGGAAAAGGAGATGGCCGCAACCTTTGTATCCCGATTCGCTCCTTCCAGAGAACTTATTATTTCGAATGCTCCATGGATTTCACCGACTTTCCATCCCTCTTTGATCCCCCCTGTGACATCTTTCTCTCCCGGTGGGTTGCCGTGACAGAACAGGCACTCCTTAGTCAAGCGTATCGCCTTGAAGTATCGTATCTTATCGCTTTCAAAAATTGTGATTTCGTCTTGGCCAGTCGCTTTCATTTCAGCCAGGACTTTTCCCTCCAATTCAGTGGGAGTGTTTTCCTTATTGCGAGGAGAAACTTTGGGGGCACGAAATTTATATCCTGCTTCATCGGCATTCTCCATGGCCATACGGATGGCAACGATGACCGGAACCGCATCCATGATTCTCTCTTTGGGGATTTCCTCAAAAGGTCGAATAACACCTGAGTCGAGTTTGGCGCTCATTTCATTCCGCGCGGCCTCGGCCATAAGGACAATAGCCTGGCTCTGTTTCAGGACGGTTTCCTCGGATTTTTCCTGAATGGTGAAGATTTGTTGAGCTCCCATTATCAGTGCGATGACCACCGGGCCACCCAATGCTGTAAGAATAGTCTTCAACCTGACACTTGTGTTGCCGAGCATAATACAGTCCTTGGCTTGAAATTGCGATTTATCTCATCGTAAGAACAGTCTTGAGTATCTCAATATGCCCTAGTCCCCACGTATTTGGGTATTATTTTCGGTAAGTCATGGTGGAATGAATCGCTCAGGTCTGAAATAAGGATGAGAGGGAATGGGTTTCAGTCCCTGAAGAAGACTGATACCTTCTGTTTGAGGAAACTGGTTCATTGGGTGAATCTTGTGAGTTGGGAGCATGTGCCCCGCGTCTCTGAATGAGACGTTGTTTTTTGCATGGGGCGGAGTCTTTGGGGGAGGGGTTGAACGTTGAAAGGTGGTGTCAGCGTGTGGCGACGAGATTGTGTTACGGGACAAATCGATTTTACCGCTTTGTGTCTTTTCGGTGTTGCTTTGCAGCGATTGCTGTGTGGCTTCCTTTTTTGTTTTTTTCTGATTCATGTATCTCCCTCCCTGGCGGGAGATGCAGATATCTGGTCCATGCAGGTGAAAAGTTATTATGGAGAATATGACGCGGGTCAAAAAAGCAAGGGGTATGCTTCAGCGAGTCTGGCACGCCCCCGGCTTGAAGAATGGATGCCCCCGCCGACCATGGCTCCCGGCAAAGAAAGAAATTATACGATCGGTGTCAGTTTTCCCCATTACGGCTATTCCCTTTGGAAGGCGGTTAACTATGGTATTCTCGAGGAAGCCAAACGGCTCGGTATTGCTGTTCGGGTGATGGAAGCCGGGGGATACGGTATGATCGACAGGCAACAGGAACAGCTGCGGCAGTTGGCTCAGGCCGGAGTAGACGGTATCCTGCTTGGCTCGGTCAGTTATTCGGGCAACAATGATGCTATTGCCGAGTTAAAAAAACAGGGAATTCCCGTTGTCGGTGTGGTGAATGATGTCTCGGCCCCGGATCTTGCCGCCAAGGCATTGGTTTCCTTTCTGGATATGGGATATTATGCAGGTGAATTCATCGCGCTTGATGCGGAAAGACGGGGGTTGCGCGAAGTCAGGGTGGCGGCCTTTCCCGGACCGAAAAAATCCGGATGGTCGGCAGACAGTCTTCATGGTCTTCTTGAAGCTCTTCAGGAATTTCCCGGTCCTGTCAGAGTCGTGGAAACGAGCTGGGGGAGTCTTGACTCCTCGAAACAGCGCGATCTTGTGCGGCGGAGCCTGATGGAGCACCCAGACGTTGATTATGTGGTTGGCAATGCCGTGGCCGCGGATGTTGCCTATGACATTCTGTTGGGGATCGGCATGGCAAAGAGAACAACGATTGTTTCAACCTATATTATGCCTGGGCTGTACGAGAAAATCCGGGAAGGGCAGGTTGCTGCCGCACCTTCCGGGTTGATGATTTTTCAGGGGCGCATGGCAGTGGATATGCTGATCCGTTTGCTCGACGGCGACAAGGCAGGAAAGGATTTTCCCTTTCGATCGGGACCGTTCATCCCTTTGATCACGACAGATAATATTGATCGTTTTCCCTATGAAGCCTTGTTCGGGCCTCGAGATTATAAACCGATCCTCAGATTGGATAGTGGGCGTTGAGGCATGTTTGAAGTCTTCCACAATCTGCGAATTCGGAACAAGCTGTTTCTGGCATATTCCTTTGCCTTCTTTTTGGTGTTTCTTATTGGTGGTGGCATTGTTTATTCCCAGGTTCGGAGCATTGTGCAAAAGAGCATCAATACCGAACTGACCAGAACAACGGAAACCATCAGAAACATGCTGCGCACCAGCGTGGATGTGTCCATCAGGAATTACATGCGTGCTGTTGCCGAAAAAAACCTCGAATTGGCAGGAGCGCTCCACCGTCAGGCTTTACGTGGCCTGATTTCCGAGGAGGAAGCAAAAAAACGGGCCAGGGATGCTTTCCTTTCCCAGACCATAGGCAAGACCGGGCATATATATTGTTTGAACAGTGACGGTGTCATGGTGGTCCATCCCAAGCGGAGGTTAGTGGGGGTGGATTTGTCAACGCAGCATTTCGTGAAGGAGCAGATACGTCGCAAGAAAGGGTATCTTGAGTATGATTGGAAAGAACCGCTGGAGACTGTGTCCCGTCCAAAAGCCATTTCCATGGCTTATTTTGCTCCGTGGGATTGGATTATTTCTGCCACTGCCTACCGGGATGAATTTCAGAAGCTGGTGAATATTTCCGATTTCAAGAAAAGGATCCTTCAACTCGGGTTCGGTCAATCCGGGTATCCCTTTGTCCTGGATTACAACGGCAACATGCTGATTCACCCCTTCATGGAAGGGAAACATTTCAGCGAATACGGGGACCCGGCTCTCAGCGCTATTGCGCGGAGGATCATCTCCGAACGAGAAGGACAATTCGAATACCAGTGGAAGAATCCCGGAGAGCCTCAATTGCGCAGGAAGATTGTTTATTTCAGAGCCATCCCCGAGATGCGATGGGTGGTCGCTTCCTCCTCCTATTATGATGATTTTAAGAAACCGCTTTACGCCGTACGGGATGTTATTCTTATGGCTCTGGCTGCGGGAGTGCTGCTGATGATCCCCCTGTCCATGTGGATAGGATCAATCATTACTCGTCCTCTGGGGGGGCTTGGCAGGAGCTTTGCCCGTGCTGCTGACGGGGATTTCTCGGTTCGGATGACCCGGCAGTCCGGAGATGAACTGGGAACCCTGGCCCTGTATTTCAATAGCTTCATGGAAAAACTCACTGAATACAGTGAGAGCTTGCAAAATGAGATTACGGTTCGCAAGGAAGCCGAAGAAAAACTCATCGCGCTGGACAAGGCCAAAACGTTGTTTCTCTCTTCGGCATCCCATGAACTGCGGACCCCACTGACCTCTATCATTGGATTCCTGCGTCTCATGGAGAAGAATTTTACCAAACGCTTCCAGCCCTATTTATCGAGAGAACCGGAGATGCGGAGTCATGCGACTCGGTTCAAGGATAACCTCGGTGTGGTTCGAGGTGAAGCTGATCGACTTGGCCGATTGGTCAATGATCTGCTGGATCTGAACAAGATAGAGGCCGGGCATATGGAGTGGCGGGATGAAGTCCTGACGGTTCGCTCTGTACTGACTCGCGCCGGGCAGGCCATTGAAGCTCAGGCCAGACAGAAAGCCGGAGTCGATTTCATGGTGGATACGACCGAAGGAGGGCAGTCTCTGCTGGCGGATGCAGATCGTCTTCATCAAGTCCTCATCAATTTGCTGAACAATGCTTTCAAATATACTGAGACAGGGCATGTGATTTTGGGTGCATCCAGAACAAAGCACGAACTGGTTTTTTTTGTTACGGATACAGGTCGTGGCATTCCTGAGGAAGATCAGGAAAAGGTGTTTGATATTTTTTATCAGGTCAATGATCCGAATATGCGTTCCAGTAAAGTTTTCGGAACCGGACTTGGGCTGGCGATTAGCAGACAGATCGTCCAGCACTATGGCGGGCAGATGCAAGTCGAGTCGACTCTTGGGATGGGAAGTACTTTCAAATTCACGATTCCCGTGGGGCCGGTCAGGGGCTGAACGGGACATTGAGAATACCAAGGCTGTCAACTGAAAATTTGGCAGCCTTTTCAATAGATGCCTCGGTCGCGGTACAGGCGGGCAACACTAAATTCGACAATGATGAACAGGATGATGGGGACAGTCAGAAAGACCAACGTCATCAGCGCACCGGTGCTTCGGTCTGAGGACGTGAGGTAGGGAACCAGATAGCCGGTAAAGGAATCCACGGCCCCGCCACCGATAAGGAACACCAGAAAGTATTCGGAGAAAGCAACGAGAAAGACCACTGACCCTCCAGCAATGGCTGAAGGCATGAGTAGAGGCAGGTCTATTCGCAGCAGGCATTGGAGTGGGGATGCCCCGAGATTGCGAGCGCAGAGTTCATAGTCTTCGCCAATGGCCTGATATCCGGCAGTCAAG
This sequence comes from Pseudodesulfovibrio piezophilus C1TLV30, assembly GCF_000341895.1. Lineage (NCBI taxonomy): Bacteria > Pseudomonadati > Thermodesulfobacteriota > Desulfovibrionia > Desulfovibrionales > Desulfovibrionaceae > Pseudodesulfovibrio > Pseudodesulfovibrio piezophilus. Next base: position 2,908,494 of record NC_020409.1, read on the forward strand.
GCCCTGAGCATATAGGGATAACTGAAAATGGTCAGGACCAGCACCACTCCTGGAAATGAATCGGCAAGCCCCGCCTTGATAAAGAGGAAGTGGACTCCCATGGAAAAAGTCATGGCCGGGACCAGGGCTGGTGCGAGGAATATCCCTTCAAGAAATTGTTTGCCGCGAAACTGTTGTCTGGCAAAGTGGTGGGCCGGTGCAACACAGATCAGGAATGACAAGGCAACTGTCAGTAGTGAATATGCCAGGGATGAAGCGAGGTGGCGCATGACAGGTTCTGACTGTGAAGCCAGATACTGGAGTGCCCGCATGTCGAAATGAGTGGGAATCACATGGGGGAAACGCCACCCCGGTGCCACGGCGTAGAGCACAAGCACACCAAGAGGAAGTATGGCAGCCAAGGCAATACTGAAGAGAATGAGACGTGCTCTCACAGTTTTCGGTCCTTTGCACTCAATCGTGCGGCCAGACGTGTATAGATGACAATGAAAGCCAGGGAAAAGAGGAACATGCAGATTAAAAGAGCCATGGCTTGGGGACGATTGGAAAGATCACGACGAAAATAGAGATTGAAGGCTTCGATGCTGAGCATGCTTGGAGAGCTTTCACTGAGAAGGTAGGGGATATCAAATGCCCCGAATGCATAGAGAAAAAGGATAATTGAAGCTGTGTTCAGTGCAGGGCGCATATGAGGAAGCATGATCTTGAAGAAAATGGTCATTGGCCCGGCCCCGAGCATGGAAGCGGTCTGGACCAGCCTCGGGTCTAGGCGCTTGAGGACGGCATGGGCAAGAATGATGACAAACGGGATTTCTTTGTACACATAAGCGAGTATCATGCCAGCCCCGGATCCCCCGTGGATCAGCGAGGGGAAATCCTGTGGTGTTTCCACTAAGCCTAGGAGGTTGCCGATGGAGGCTATCACTCCGGATTGACTCCAGAAGATCAGAACAATGAAGGCCACGGCAATGTGCGGGAGAATTAAGGGAATTTTGTACACGATCGACATGCGTTCCAGGGTGCTGGGCAGAAGCCATATGAGTGAAGCGAGAATTGCTCCGATGGAGACGGCGAGGACCATGGAAATCAATGCCACCCATATGGAATGAATGGCGGCATCTATAATATGTGGCCGCACTAATTCTCCGTAAGCCGCGAACATGCCGCCTTCGGGAGGGATGGGGACCCAGTAGCCCAGAGATTGGACCAGGGCTAGCGTCAACCCTCCCAGAAAGAGCACCATGAAAGGAATCAGCAGAGACGAAAGCTTGGTCAGCGTTCGTCCAGAAACAGGGTGCAGGCTCTTACCTGAGGACATTTTCCTCCCAGCCCTTTTCCAGTGCCTCAACATACTCGGCAGGGATTTCCGGGAGGGAATTTTGTGTCAGAATATCGGGTTGCAGGGTTGCTGAGCCGAGTTCAACGCCTTCAAAGGCATGTCGGTTCTCTTCGGAGAGGGTGAGCATTTCAATGGCTGGAAAGTCCCCCCAGTTGCCGGGGTCAAGTTTGGAGAGTTGTGCTTCCGGCGAGAGCAGGAAATTGGAGACGACCATGGCTCCTGCCTTGTTGGGCGCATTGGCGGGAATCGCCGTGAAATGCAGATTGAAGAGAGCTCCTTCATGCATGACATAGGTGTGGATAGACTCGGGGTAGGAGCCATCCAGGATTTTCGATTGGGCATGAAGAGGATGATAGGACATGTTGATGCTTAATTCCCCTCGGGAGAACAGAGTGTCCATTTCTGCAGAGCTTTTGGGGTAGGATTTGCCTTTTTGCCACAGAAACGGTTTGAGCTCATTGAGGTACTCCCAAAGCTTGGGAGCTTGCCTGTTGAACAGTTCCTCATCCCATCCGTCCATATACTGCTGTGCTCCCCCGGTTGTGGCGTAAAAAGCCTGTCGGATGAATGCGGAGCCGGTAAAATCAGGGGGCTGAGGGTACGTGAATTGGCCCGGATTTTCCCGAACCCATGAGGAAAGATCCAGGAAACTCGCCGGTGTTGTTGGCGTTGTCTGGGTATCATATTCGTAGACAAACTGGGCGCGTCCATAAGGAGCTTCAAATCCATCGACAGGATAACCGAAGTCAAAGGAGGCAAGAGATTTGTCCACATGTTTTATATAGTTCGGCAGTTTTTCGGCATAGGGACCAAAGAGCGTCCCGGCCTGTTTTGTCGTCTTGAAATTTTCGCCGTTGATCCAGAGCAGATCAATGGATCCAATTGTCTTGCCCGCATCCTTTTCAGTCAGGAGTTTGTTGACAAAGACACTCGCGTCCATGGGGACACGAACCAGACTGATATCAAAGCGTTTTTTGACTTCTTGGGCAACGTATGTATCAACCCAGTTATTCACATGAGCGAAACCACCGTACATATAGAATCGGACAGTGCTTCCTTCTGCTGCTTTTTCGATCGATGTCCAGTTTTCATTGAGCAGTGCGGTCCCGTCCTGTTTTGGCGGTTCCTCGGCGCATCCTGCCAGAATGACTATCATCATGATGACGATCAGTAATTTTTTCATTGTCATTGACTCCTATTGGTTCTTGAAGACGAGATTCACTCTGTCGCCGCACCGAACATCACTGTCAGATGTGAAAACAATAAGTGAAACTCCCTCTGCTTCGATAGTATATTTGACGTAATGGCCTGCAAAAATGGCCTCTTTTATTTCGCCAATACCTTCTGCACAGGCTGTAATCTGTAAATTTTCCGGGCGTGTGTAGTATTCTCCGTTCTGCTTATGCACACCCAATTTCTGCGCCAAAGCTTCCGGGAGTATGTTCACCGGTCCGAGAAAGCGTGCAACATCCAGACTGATGGGGGTGCCATAGATTTCCCTGGGCGGAGCGAATTGAGCCAGTCCCCCTTCGAGTATGACACCGACTTTATCCGACATCAAAAAGGCTTCCTCCTGATCGTGGGTTACGGCGATGGTCGTGACGCCGAATTCCTTCTGCGTGTCACGGATGAACTCGGCGGTTCGCAGCTTGAGGTTGCGATCAAGATTCGCAAAGGGTTCATCCAGCAAAAGCATGGCGGGATTGACGATCATGGCACGGGCAATGGCGACGCGTTGCCTTTGTCCGGCAGACAAGGCAGCGGGATATGCCTTTCTTTTTTCGGCCAGTTGGAAATACTCAAGGTGGGCCATGACCCGTTTTTCGATTTCTTTTCCTGAGACTTTTCGTGTGCGTAACCCAAAGGCCACATTTTCAAAAACCGTCAGGGTTGGGAAGAGGAGATAATCCTGAAAAACGAGGATAATCGGGTTCTCCTTGCTCGGCAGATTCCCGAAATTCACCGTGCCCGAATCTGGTTCCTCCAGCCCGGCGATGATCTTGAGCAAGGTTGTCTTTCCCACGCCGGATGGACCGACAAAGGAAACGGCACAGCCTTCTTCAACCGTGAAGCTGATGTTCTTCAGGATTGGTTTGTTTCCAAAGGCCTTGTTCAGTTTTTTGATTTCAAGAAACATTCTATTCCGTCCAGATATTGCCCTATGGTCTTGAACGTGGCCTCATTTTTCAATGCACGGTTGCTGTGGGTGTATTCATAATGTGCCATATAACACCATGACAGTGCCCGGAGCAGGATTGTCCTTTCCATTATTTCCGTGCAGTGCAGGATTGTTTTCATATCCATGTCAAGCTTTGCGTCTTGAGCATAGTCCTTCAGAAAGAGTTCCCGCGCTTCACTGTCAAAACGATACTGGGTCTTCCAAAGGGTCGTGGTGGGAATAAGAAAATGGCCGAGGTCCTGAAAACGGCTTGAGACAACAGCTTTTTCCCAGTCAACCAGCCACCCTTGCTTGTGATCATCCTGCTCCAGAATGATGAAGTTGCGGGAATTGACCTCGGTGTTGACAATGACCATGGGATCATCCTGAAACAGGAAGGAAGATTCATCGGCCAAATTTTGTATCTGCTCGTGATACCTGAACAGTCGATTACCGGTTTCTTTCATGGGATGGTCGGGGTAGCGACGAAGGAGTTGATCGCTTTCATTAGCTATATCCAGAAGAGGATTGGCTTGGACGATCAGACGGTTGTCGATAGGTTGCTCATGGACCTTGGCGAAGAGAGCAGCGGCTTCTGCGAGGTCAGTGGTATAATCCAGAGGTCGCCCCGGAAGATATTCCATGAGCAGGACGCCGTTGCCAAGAGCCGTATCGGTCACATTTACCTCACAATAAAAGGGGCGGGGAGTGGCCTTTGACCTGGCAAGGGCGTGGAGGACTGAGAATTCATATTCTATCTGGTCTTCCAGTCCGAGTTGGCTGCCATGGTTGATGCGAAAGACATAGTTTGCTTCGCCGTATATCTCCTGAACCGTGATATGATAATTTTCGTTGTATTCCCCGGCTGCCAGGAAGCGTATTTGCTCTTCTGCATCATCAAGATGAAGCCATCCCCTAGCCGTGAGGAAGTCATATATTGACTGTATTGTGTTCATATTTCAGATTGATAGCAGGAATGATGGAACTTAGGCAATTGCCGTGTCCCGGTAGAGGGATTGCTTTTCGAAATGAGGCTGATGTGCTCATTCGGATCGTTTTGACCGTCTCGCGTCTCGCCCTCGTTTTCTCCGTGTTTGTCGGAAATGGGAAAGTTGTCTTCCCCGTTCATATCTATTAGTAGTAATCTCGTTATCAAACAGCGAGGCGTGTCAGAGAGTTGAGGCGCCTCGACCTCGGCGTGAGGCTCTGTGCTCCCTGCCGTGATTCCGTGTCACACCCTCTTGTCATCTGATCTGGAGTCTTCATGCTTCGTTTTTCCGATATCCCCATTCGTCAGAAACTCATATTTCTTTTTCTTGTTACGGGTATCATCCCATTGCTTATTGTCGGGGTTGTTTCCAATACGCTGACCGTGAAAACCTTGATAAAAAAATCCTTTGAGGAGCTGGGATCAGTCCAGGCGATTCGGAAGGAACAGGTCGAGAAGGCTTTTGACGCACGAGTCACCGATATGAGCCTTCTGTCTGAAAGTGCACAGGTGCACAAGGCGTTGGCGACCCTGCTGGACTATAAAACAGCGGTCAATGGTCTGGCTGAGTTGGATCTGGATGTCACCACGGCGGAGTATCATACCCTTCATAAGCAATTGTCACCCGTTTTCAGGAAGTTTATCAAGGAATACGGGTACTACGATTTATATCTTATGGATGCAGACGATGGGCATGTGTTGTATTCCGTTTTGCGGGAAGAAGATATTGGGACCAATCTTGTTACTGGCCCCTTTAAAAATTCCCGGTTGGCTGAGATGTGGCGCAAGGTTGTTTCCACTGGCCGGGAAACCGTGGTTGATTTTGGGAAATATGAACCGAGCGGAGGTATCCCCTCGGCGTTTATCGGTATCCCTGTCAGGAACGATGCACATGCCATCATCGGAGTCTTCGCTTTGCAGGTGCAGAGTCAATTCATCACTTCATTGATGGATTCCCGTGTGGGATTGGGAAAGACCGGAGAGTCCTACCTGCTCAACTGGGACCCGCTGACCGACCTTTTCGAGCTGCGTAGCAATATGGAGACCATGGGCAAGGGAGATTATGTCGTCGGTTATGCGCTCAATCGTCATCTCGACTACTGGGAAGACGCAGTGGAAGCGGGGCAGCTTGGCGGGCATAATACCTACAAGGATAGTGAAGGCAACGAAGTCCTGGTCGCCTACGACAAGCTGAGTATCCAGGGGTTGAACTGGTATCTCATTTCAAAGATCAACAAGAGCGAAGTCACGGCTCCGACGCAGGAATTGACTTTCAAGATCCTGGTCCTGGCAGCGGGCCTCGTTTTGATCATCGCTTTTGTTGCCTGGTTCATTTCCCGGCGAATTACCCGGCCTATTCTGGAAGATGTCCGGTTCGCCAAGGATATTTCCAATGGAGCATACGACACGGTCCTGCATCTCGATCAACGGGATGAATTGGGGCAGCTCGCTGAAGCGCTCAATTCCATGGCCCGTAATCTTGCAGACCAGCATTGGCTTAAATCCGGGAAGGAAGGCCTTGATGACGACCTGCGGGGTGAGCACGACCTTGGCTTGTTGGCCAAGCGATTCGTCAAGTTTTTCGTGACGCACATGAACGCTCAACTCGGCGCGTTATATCTGAGTGATGGCGAGAAACTCGATTTGGCGACAAGTTATGCTTTTACGGACCGGCGGGGTAATTTCAATTCCTTCAATATGGGTGAAGGCATGGTCGGACAGGCTGCATTGGAAAACGAAACCATTCTTTTCTCCGATGTTGATCATGGTGCGCCGGAAGTCAATTATGGTGCAGGACAGACCATGCCGTCCAATTTTATGATTACTCCCATAGCGTCGGAGGGTGTGGTTCTGGGAGTCCTGCTGGTCGGTTCTTTGTCACCATTTACGGACTTGCAGAAACGGTTTGTTGAAATGAATTCCGAAAATGCCGCGATTCTGTTCAACGCAGCCCAGTCCAGAGAAACGATTCGCAAATTGCTTGACGATGCTCAGGAGCAGCAGAAAAAGCTGCATCTGGCAAATAAGGAGCTTGAGGAACAGGCTCGGGCGCTCAAAGAATCCGAAGCCGAATTACAGGCCCAGCAGGAAGAGCTGCGGGTCACCAATGAGGAATTGGAAGAGCAGGCCAAGGCGCTCAAGGAGTCGGAATCAATTCTCCAGGCCCAGCAGGAGGAACTGCGGGTCACCAATGAGGAACTGGAAGAGCACACCCAGACTCTGGAAGAGCAGAAGGATGCCATCCGCAAAAAGAATTCCGAACTGATCAAGGCTCAGGAAGTGGTTAAGCAAAAAGCCCACGACCTTGAGATTGCCAGCAAATACAAGTCAGAGTTTTTGGCAAACATGTCCCATGAATTACGGACGCCACTCAATTCCATTCTTATTCTGTCGCAACTTTTCGGCAACAACAAGGATGGGAATTTAACGCCCAAGCAGATTGAATCCGCCATGGCTATTCATTCTTCGGGATCAGACCTTTTATCATTGATCAACGAGATTCTTGATCTTTCCAAGGTGGAGGCTGGGAAAGTCGAGCTGGTTATCGAGGATATTCCGGTTAAAACTATTGTCAATGATATCAGACGAATGTTTAAAGATGTTGCGGCAGACAAGGGGCTGGCATTTGATGTTTCCGTGGCGCCCGGATTGAGCGAGACGATCAAGACTGATTCCCAACGGCTCCATCAGGTTCTCAGGAATTTGCTGACCAATGCTTTTAAGTTTACTCGGCAGGGGCTTGTTGCCCTGACAATCGATCGCCCTTCACCCGAGCGGACGCCAGATTGGCTGAGCCAGGAATCTGCTTTTTCCTTTGCAGTTCGAGATGAAGGCATCGGAATTCCTCAAGAACAACAAGTCGCGATCTTTGAGGCATTTCAACAGGCGGACGGCTCAACGAGTCGGAAATATGGCGGAACCGGTCTTGGATTATCTATTTCCAAAGAGTTGGTCAAACTGTTGGGCGGTGCCATTTATCTCGAGAGTGAAGAGGAAAAGGGCAGCACGTTTACGATCGTTTTGCCCGAGAAATACGTTCCGCTCGCCACACGAGCGCAGGCCGAGTTCCCATCGTCACGGATTGAGGAAGAGCAAACCGGGGAAGAGTCTTTCCAGGCCGAAGCCCTTTCGCCGGAGAACGCGGTGCCCAGTGCTGTCCATTTCGAGGATGAGGAGCCTGTTCTTCATTTTGAAGCCTCGGGGGACGAATCAAGAAGGACGAACGTTGCATCACGACTTCCCTCCGCTGAATTTGTCGAGGATGACCGCAACGAGGTTGTCCCTGAGAGTAAAAGCCTTCTGATAATTGAGGATGACGTTAATTTCGCCAAGATCATGCGTGACTTTGCTCAGGAACGTTCATTCAAGTGCATCGTTGCCGAAGATGGTGAAACCGGATTGCATTTTGCTGACTTCTATAAACCGAGTGCGATCATTCTTGATATAGGGCTGCCTGGTATTGACGGCTGGACTGTCATGGAGCGGCTCAAGGACAATCCGGAATTGCGGCATATTCCTGTTCATTTCATGTCCGCAGCAGACTCTTCGCTGGATGCCATGCGTATGGGGGCGGTGGGCTTTTTGTCCAAGCCTGTCTCATTGGATAAGGTTGCTGACGCTTTCGGGCGAATTGAAAATGTTATATCCAAGCCCGTGTCCAAGCTTTTGCTCGTTGAGGATGACGCCATCCAACGTGAGAGTATTCAGCAACTTATAGGGAATGGCGATGTGGAAACCGTTGCTGTGGCAACAGGGCATGAGGCCTATGAAGAGCTGAACAAGGGAGTGTATGATTGCATGATCCTTGATCTCGGTCTTGAGGATATGTCCGGGTTTGATCTGCTGGAAAAAATCCGTCGGAGTGACACGACCTCCCGAGTGCCGATTATTGTCTATACCGGCCGGGACCTCACCCGCCTTGAGGAAAACAAGCTCAATCGATACGCTGAGTCTATCATCATCAAGGGGGCGAAATCGCCTGAACGGCTCTTGGATGAGTCAGCCCTGTTTCTGCATCGTGTGGAATCCGAACTGCCTGAAGACAAGCAGAAGATGCTCAAGATGGTCCATGACAAGGAAGCAGTCCTTTCCGGGAAGACTATTTTGTTGGTCGATGATGATATGCGTAATGTCTTTGCCCTCTCAAGTGTGCTGGAGGAAAAAACCATGGATGTGGTTATAGCCAGAAATGGGCTGGAAGCCATCGACAAGCTCAAGGAGCATGACGAAATTGACCTTGTGCTTATGGATATCATGATGCCTCTGATGGATGGCTACGAAGCTATGCAGGCCATTCGCAAGGAACATAAATATGCAAAGTTGCCCATGATTGCGCTGACAGCCAAAGCCATGAAGGGTGATCGCAGCAAATGCATCGAAGCCGGTGCCAATGATTACCTGGCTAAGCCGGTCAACACGGACAAACTGCTCTCCATGCTGAGGGTGTGGCTTTACTAAATGCACGAATCCGAACTCATTGAAAACGAACGACTCGAAGTTAAGCTGTTGTTGGAAGCAATCTACCTGAAATACGGGTATGACTTTCGCAACTATGCCTTTGCGCATACCAAGCGGCGGTTGGAACATCGGAAGTTGATGGACGGTATCGAGAACTATGCCACGATGATCCATCGGATCATTTATAACGAATCCTTTTTCAACAAATTGTTGCTTGATCTGTCCATCAATGTCACGGAGATGTTCCGTGATCCATGGGTGTACCTGAAAATCCGGGAACTGATTATTCCTCATTTGAAGACCTACCCATTTATCAAGGTCTGGCATGCCGGATGTTCTGCCGGGCAGGAGGTCTATTCCATGGGAATTCTCCTCGAAGAGGAAGGAATCAAGGACCGTTCTCAGATTTATGCTACTGATTTTAATGAATATGTTCTGAGTAAAGCTAAGATGGGGATTTACCCCATGGACCTCATCCGCGAATATACAGCCAATTATCAGAAAGCGGGAGGACGACACTCCTTTTCGGATTATTATACCGCTGATTACGATAATGTACTGATGAAACAGTCACTTAAGGATAAAGTGCTTTTTTCTTCGCATAATCTGGTCACTGATGGTGTCTTTGGTGAGATGAACATTATTTTCTGCCGTAATGTTCTCATTTATTTCGATAAGGATTTGCAGAATCGAGTGTTTAATCTTTTCTATGATTCCCTGTGTCCTGGTGGATTCCTTTGTCTTGGTTCCAAGGAAAGTCTCAAATTTTCTGGAGTGGCGGATAAGTTCGAGGTGGTTTCCGAACGCGAGAAAATATATCGGAAAAAACGATAGGGTGGTGCCGTGATCGAAGAAAGACCATACGATGCCGTGGTGATCGGCGTCTCAGCCGGGGGACTGGCTGCTCTGGAAAAAGTATTGCCTCGGCTTGATGCGGCTTTCCCCGTGCCTGTGTTCGTTGTACAGCATCTTCGGCCTGATTCTGAGAACTATATGTCCCTGCATTTTGATCGGCGCTGCAAGGTTGCGGTAAAAGAGGCCGAGGACAAGGAAACACCGGAGCCGGGCACAGTCTATTTCGCGCCGCCGAATTATCATCTTCTCATTGAGCTTGAAAAAACCATGGCTCTTTCCGTCGAGGATCGGGTCAATTACTCCCGCCCGGCCATTGATGTTCTTTTTGGTACGGCGGCAGAGGCGTATCGAACCCGGCTTATCGGCGTGATCCTCACCGGAGCCAATTCGGATGGTGCTCAGGGGTTGGCCAAGATCAAACGTCTCGGCGGCCTGGCTATTGTCCAGTCTCCGGAGACGGCTGAGGCCGATGCCATGCCGTTGGCTGCCATTGCCGCTGCCGGACCTGACCATGTGCTCCCGCTGGGGGATATCGGATACTTCATTAATTCATTGTTGATGGGTGAGACTTTATGACCAAGGCAAAAATATTGATCGTTGATGATCGACCGGAAAATCTTTTGACACTCGAAAGTCTGCTCGACAATCCTGATGTGGATGTTATCCGTGCCAATTCGGGCGGTGAAGCATTGGCCAAGACTCTGGACCACGACTTCGCGCTCGTTTTGTTGGATGTCCAGATGCCGGATATGGATGGGTATGAGGTTGCCGAGTTGATGCGTGGCAATAAGAATACGAGGAATATCCCGATCATTTTCGTGACTGCGAAGGTCGATAACATGAATCAGGTCTTTCGAGGATATGAATCGGGTGCAGTGGATTATCTTTTCAAGCCCCTTGATGCCAAGGTTTTTCAGAGCAAAGTGGGTATTTTTCTGGACCTCTTTCGACAGAAAGCACAACTGGAGCAGAAGACCAGAGAACTGGATGCAAAAGTTGTGGAGCTGGAAGAATTGCAGCAGATTTTGGAAGAGACCAATGAGCAGCTTCGTTTGCTTTCTGCCATGGATGGCCTGACCGGATTGCTGAATCGCCGCCGTTTCGACGAAATCCTTCAGGAGGAATGGCAGCGGTGCCTGCGTGATGGTTGTCCCTTGTCCCTGCTTTTGGTGGATATTGACCATTTCAAGGCGTACAATGATTCGTACGGGCACCTCATGGGGGACAATTGCCTCAAGAAAGTCTCAGGCATGTTGGCAAATTCACTCCAGCGTCATGTTGACAAAGTCGCCCGCTATGGAGGGGAGGAATTTACCATTGTCCTACCCAGCACGGATGAAGAAGGTGCCATGCAAGTGGCGGAAAGAATGCGTGCCAATGTCGAGGAACTGGGCATTGAGCACTGTGATTCAGACACATGTGGCAATGTTACTATCAGCGTCGGTGTGGGGAGCGTGATGCCCAAAGCGGACGGTTCATCGCATAATCTTTTGGATCAAGCTGACAAGGCGCTTTACAAGGCTAAAAAAGAAGGCCGGAATCGTTGTTGCACCATACGCCATTGCTAGATTTTTTTGGTATGGGAAAAAGAAAAGGCGTGACAGAATATTTCTGTCACGCCTTTTTATTTTCTGTACAAGTCGTGGCTAGAGTCCCTTTTTGGGGTCAAAGTCCTGACCCAGAGCGGCTGGTGCTTCAATGGACCAGCCTTTTGAAAAGGATTTGAGGAAAGGATGGCGGCGAACAATATCCTGAATCCACCCCATGCGTCCCATGTTCACGGCCAGCAGGGTCAGAATCATCATTGGGAAGGGGGCAACTTGAAAGACCGGTGCCGGAATGGATGGGAAGATTTCTTGAAGGTAGATACCGGAAACCTGTAACCCGGCAAAAAAGAATGCTCCGAGTGCGGCCCGGACGGGGTGCCAGCCTCCGAAAATGACAATGGCCAGGGCGATCCACCCAGCTCCTTCACATCCCTGCGGTCGACCCCATCCGGTTTTTACCGCCAGGGAATATGCTGCACCAGCCATGCCGACCAGGGCTCCACCAGCGAGACAGTAAGAGAGTCGTACCAGACGGACTCGAATCCCTCGCCCGAAAGCCGCTCGTGGAGATTCTCCCACGGCGCGGAGGCGCATGCCTCCCTCGGTGCGATACATCCACCACCAACAGCCGAAAATAGCTGCAAGCCCCATGTATACCACAGGAGATTGAGAACCGAAGACAGGGCCAATGAGTGGTATGGAACCGATTCCCGGAATGATCCATAATCCGAGGTCCGGGCCCGGCTGGCGGGAGAAAGAGTGACCCAGAAAGTAGGCCAGATCTCGGGAGAGCAGAGTCAGGATAAATCCAACAGCCAGTTGCGATTGGCCGAGATAGATGCCGATGACCCCAAGTATCCCGGCAATGGCCGCTCCTACGGCCATCCCTCCAAGGACACCGAGCCATGGGTTATCGAAGGTCGAAGAGATAGCGAAGGCCGTCATGGCAGCCAGCAGGATTGATCCGTCCAGTGAGAGGTTGATGATACCGGCTTTTTCCGTGAGTGTTTCACCCAGGGTCGCCAATACCAGGGGAGCGCCTGCCAGTAAAATGGCCGCCAGAGTCAGACCGAAGGTTTCCATTAATCAACCTCCCGGTGTTGTTGTATCCACAGGCGAATTCCCTGAACAATAAAGACCGAAAGGACCATAATTCCCTGAATAACACCGGACAAGGATGAATCCAGTCCCAGTTGCAACGGAAGTTGGATGGAGCCGACATTGAGGATGGCAAAGAAAAGGCAGATGAAGGGCACCAACGATAATCGGAAGGAAGCCATCATGCCGACCAGCAGGGCAGTATAGCCATAGTTGGATGAAATGGCTGGCAGAAGTCTGTGATAGACGCCGAGAACCTGGGTGGCTCCTGCCAATCCGGCCAAGGCGCCGCATATCATGAAGGATTGGAGAAGACGACGTCGCGGCCCGAGAGAGAAAAGGGTCGCGGCCTTGGGATTCTCTCCGACAGCACGCAATTTTAGTCCCCACTCAGTGCGGTGCATAAGAAAATATATGGCGAGAATGGCGGCACACGCCAAGGCGAGCGCAACTCCGCTGACTGAAAGTTTTCCCAGACGAGGGAGCCACAAGGAGAAATCAATCGGTTCTGTTCCGGACATGGAAGCAACGCCGGGCCGTTTCCATGGACCGAAAATAAGCCAGAGCGTAACCCCGAGCGCGACGAAATTCAGCCCTAGCCCTGAAAATATTTCGTGGACTCTTCCGAAAACCCTGAGGAGACCGGCAAGAAGCGCCCAAAAAGCTCCTCCGGCCATGGCTGCGAGCAGGGCCAAGGCAATCTGGAATGCCCCGCCATCATCATATGGTCGCAACGCCGCAGTAGCGAATATGGCTCCCATAATAACCTGTCCTTCAACGCCGATATTCCAGAGCCTTGCTGTAAAGGGAATGAGCAGCCCCACAGAGCACAGGGTCAGGGGAACCCAGCCTGCCAGTACCCGGCCTATTTTGGACATGGATCCGACGCCACCCTTGAAAAGAACAAAGATGGTTTCGAATGGGGAAGCCCCGGAGGGTATCATGACCAGAATCGTCAAAAAAAGAGCCAGGGCCACAGCGGCCAGCAGCCATCCCACTTGTGTCAGGAGAGATTCTCGATTCATCCTGCCTGCTCCATGACTTCATTAAAGGGCTTGCCTGCCATGAGCGCTCCGACAACTTTTATTGAGGCGTCTTCCCGGTTCACGATTCCCGCAATGGCTCGGTCGTAAAAGACAATGATACGGTGGCTGTGCTCCAGGACTTCATCCAGATCTGGTGAAAAGAAAATGAGGGATGCACCGTGAGCACACCGCCCTTTGAGATGATTCCAGACCTGTCTGGCGGAACCGGCATCCAAGCCGCGCGTGGGGTGTTCCATGAGCAGCAATTTGGTTTCGTCAGGGATCAGCGAGAGGAGCAAGCGTTGTTGATTTCCACCTGAAAGCTCACTGGCATTGGTGTCCGGGTGGGCGCGCAGGTTGAATCGGTCCATGCATTGGGTTTGGTAGAATTCGGTCAGATCACCTTTTCTTTCAGGAAAAGCAAGTTTGATATGTTCCATGAGATTGAGGGCCGGAAAGAGAGCCATCTCTAATCTATCTGCCGGGACAAATTGAACTCCAGCTCTACGAAGTGTCGCGAAATCATTACTGGAATAATCTGTCTCATCCAGGGAAACTGCTCCAGAGGGCATCCTGTCCAGCCCACAGAGTCCGCGCAGGAAGAGTTCCTGGCCTGATCCGTCCAACCCCGCCAAACCGATACATTCTCCTGGCTGCATGGAGAAATCCATGGGTCCCATGGAGTACTTTGGCCCGGCGAATGAAGTCTTGGACAAGGTTAATCGGGGAAGCTTCTTGTTCTTGTCAATTTCCGGGAGTGCATCAGCTTCTCCCTCGGCAGCGTCGCCGAACATGAGGGAGACAAGTTCCTTTTCCACATATGGCGGTTCTAGCGTGGAGACCAGTTGGCCTTGCCGCATGATGAAAATGGAATCAGCCATTTCATATGCTTCAGAAAGCTTGTGGGTGACCAGAATGATGGTGTGATTGTCCTCACGCGCCAACTTCATGAGCAGATCGAAGAGATCCTGTTTCTGTTCCGGTGTGATCCCGGTGGTTGGCTCATCGAGAATGAGGGTGGTTGCTCCGAGGTCGAGAAGGCGCAGGAGTTCGAGCAATTGCCTTTCTCCCACGGTCAATGAGGAGACCGGCTCATCCGGCAGAAAGCAGGCGTCCAGACGAAAAGACAGTTCCCCGATAACATCAACGACTTCTTTTTTCGTCCTTTTGGGTGCACCTAGCTGAAAATTTTCCCAAACGGGCATGGCCGGAAAATCAAGAGGGTCCTGGTAAAGCATGCCAACACCGTGTTGTCGAGCCAACGCCGGAGTCAGAAACGAGCGTTTTTCATTGCGTATTGTCAGGGTTCCGGACGTTGGACGAGTATGACCTGCCAACACGCGCATAAGTGTGGACTTGCCCGCGCCGTTTTCTCCGACAAGAGCGTAAATTCGGCCGGGTTCGAGAGTCAGGCTGATGCCGTCATTGGCCCGAACCCGGCCATAATGTTTGTGAATGTCTTTGAGGACTATCATTTATTGAGGGCTGGAGAGTCCTTTCATACCTTCAAGCAGCTGAGGCATGTACCAAATCTGTTTGTCCGTGGCTGTTTCACCTGCTTTCAGGAACGGAGTGCCGTCCTGATAGTTGAGCGGACCAGTGAAAAGATCCAGGTCGCCGGACCCGAGCTGGGCGATGAATTCATCAAGCTTGGCTCTGGT
Source organism: Pseudodesulfovibrio piezophilus C1TLV30 (assembly GCF_000341895.1). Classification (NCBI taxonomy): domain Bacteria; kingdom Pseudomonadati; phylum Thermodesulfobacteriota; class Desulfovibrionia; order Desulfovibrionales; family Desulfovibrionaceae; genus Pseudodesulfovibrio; species Pseudodesulfovibrio piezophilus. The sequence continues at coordinate 2,923,623 of NC_020409.1, forward strand.
CTCGGAAGACATGCCGGGACCGGGCATGAAGCCAACGGGCGACTTGTCATGGTCATTGATATTTGCCCAGTACGGAGCATCCCATTCAAAGGATGGCTCGTAATTCCCGTCCTGAACCTGTGTGACCAACCGCAGGAAGGTCGGTCCCCAATTGAAATAGGGAACGCCGAGGCAAATATCGCCTTGGCCCTCACATCCTTTTTCATAATCGTATGGAAGTGCCCAGACCTGCTTGCCAGCCTCGCGGCGTTGCTTGGCGACTGTCACTGCCTCTGGGGTATCGATACCGGAGATAAGGACATCACAGCCGGAGTCGAAAAGGGAACCGGCTACCTGGGTCGGGTCCGCGGTAACACCGGGAATATTGAACCAGAATCCGATCCATTTGACGTTGAAAGTCAGGTCTTTGATATCCTTGCCACGGACTTTGGTCCATGCATGGACTGCTCCGAGATAGGCTGACGCGATAAGGCGGCGGGTCTCTTCATTGATAAGGGGGCCAACAACACCGATCTTGCCGGTTTGTGTGGTCATGGCGGCAGTAAAGCCAGCCATCATCTTGGAATATTCCATGCGGCCGAAGACATTTCCGAGATTTTCAGGTGCCTTTCCGGACCATACTGAGTCACCGGAAGCATGCACAAAAGTTGTTTCTGGATGCATGGCTGCGGCTTCGAGGATACCGTCTTTCATGTCGTCGGAGCCTGCGATGATCAGGTCTGCTCCTTTTTCAATCAGGTCGTCAGCGACCTGGGGGATAGTCAGGCCCGGACGGTCTGCCGGATTGACTTTGTCGAGGAAAATCATTTTGGCACCGGGCATGTGGGCTTCAACGTATTTGCCTCCCTCATATTGGGCCTGGCTGTAGCCTTTGTCATTGTAGGGGCCGACCAGGATCAGACCAAGAGTAAAGTCCTTGGCCATGGCAAGTCCGGGCACGAGCAGCAAGGCCATGAGCGCCGAAGCGATCAGCAAGCGAAATTTTAACATCCTCTCCTCCAGTGTGAGCTGGCATCCTCCTTTTTTAGGGATGGATGGCTACCAGCAGTTCATTGTCAGGCCTGGTGTGCAGGCCACACAAATGCAGGGAGCAGCCGGATGCCGATCCCGTGAAAAAAGCTATTCTTGGATTATGAAACGACGTGTGTCAACAACCGGGGGCGTTTTTCTGCCCGGAAGTGAAAAAGAGTTCCTTTTCGGTGTGTCATATCGTGTGTTCAGCCGATGAAAGGATTGAAGTATCCGTATTCAATCCAAGGTAATGCTTTTTTCAGTCGCTTTTTGAAGTTCATGAATCCCATGCATGGAGAATGACCAAAAGGTTTCATCAGATTCAAGTATAATTCGGGATCGAGATTGAGGTTACGCAACTGGACGAAATCGAATGTGCATCTCTCCCCTAGGTCGACCAGAGCATCGAACTCTTCTTCCGTGTCTGTGACGCCGGGAAAGTAAAGCAGGTTTAATGAGATGAAGAGGCCAACGTCATGAGCTTTAGCTATTGATTCATACACATCGTCAAAGGAATATCCCTTGGGTCGATAGTATGCTTCATAGGGGCCTTTCCGTGCAGAGTTCAGGCTGACACGGATGGAATTGACACCAGCTATTTTGAGTGCTGGCATCACTTGTGTCCTCGAACCGTTGGTATTGACGTTGACCGTCCCTGTTCCACCATCTGCACGGTACGTTTTTACGGCATCGCAGATCAACTCTGCTTCCAGAAGAGGCTCTCCTTCGCATCCTTGGCCAAAAGAGAAAATCGGCCGGCGTTCACGGGATTCGTGGCGGCGCATGATCTGAACAATCTCATCCACTGTGGGAGTAAAACTGATCCGGCACTGCGGTGACGGAAATCCCGAGTCCTCTGGTTGAAGGGATATGCATCCGACACACTCCGCATTGCAGGTCTTGGAAGTGGGCAGAGGACATTCGAATCGCCCTAAAGCAAGATTACGGGCAGCAGGGCATCCACTGGTCAGAGCACAACCCGCCAGGTGTTTTACCAGCCGGTTGTCCGATAGTTCTCTAATCAGTTGGTGCGCGCCGGCCTCGATTCGGTCGGGCGGTATATGGGTGAAGACTTGTCGTTTGTCCTCATCAACTTTCTTGGCACAGACCCAGAATTTGCCATTGGCATACCCGATGGCTCCATAGGAGAGGAGTGGCAGAACAGGTGCGTCGTCATCGGCTTCGTACGCGGAAATCCCTGTCAGAGTATGGCCTGGGCTGGCAAAGGCAGCCACGGCGAGTTCTTCCATGACCTCTGCTTGTCCTGTTTCCTGATTATAGCCCATGGCATGTCGGCCGGGGAGCATGAAAAATTCTGATTCCGGCGGGAGCGGAGTGATTTCATCAGGCCTGGGGAGGCCGAATTCTTCTCCTCGACGACACATGAGGAGGAGGTCCGGGTGATCGTATATTTCGCCGTCAGGACTGGCGAAAAGCATTCGTGGCTGAGGCTTCTTCTTGGATGGCATGGCCGTGATATACGGGACAGATGCTCGCTTGGGCAAGAAATGATTCCATTTTATAACTTAAAAAGGGGCAGATGAGTGATATCTCCATGTGGGAGAGGTGAACTGAGGGGCAAGTTTTCTCTACGTGAAGCGCAGAAAGAGAGGCAGAGGGTGTGTTGCATTGGAAGAGATGACAACGCAGAAAGACCGACACCCCATGGGGCGTCGGTCTTGACTTGTCTGCTGATCCTGGACTCGGCTTAGCGCTTGGAGTACTGGAAGCTGGCGCGTGCGCCGCGAAGACCGTACTTCTTACGCTCTTTCTTACGAGCGTCACGAGTCAGGAGGCCTGCGGGCTTCAAGACTGCGCGAAGTTCCGGGTCGATCTCACAGAGGGCGCGGGCAATGCCGTGGCGCAGGGCTTCGGCCTGACCGGAGACGCCGCCGCCGGAGCAGTTGGCCTTGATGTCGTACTTGTCGAGCATCTTGACCAGCTTCAGGGGTTGCTGCACAACCATCTGCAAGGTTTTACGGGGGAAGTAGTCCTCGAAAGGACGACCATTAACGGTGATCTGCCCGGTACCGGCATAAAGGCGGGTACGGGAGATGGCGTTTTTTCTTTTACCAGTGCTGTAAGTGAAATCGCTCATGATAATCCCCGATTAAAAATCCAGAGTTGTAGGAGCCTGGGCAGCGTGCGGATGCTCGGAACCGGCGTAGACCTTCAGCTTTTTCAACTGCTGGGCTGCCAGCCTGTTCTTGGGCAACATACCCTTGACTGCGGCGGTGATGACGTTTTCAGGCTTCTTTTCCAACATCTCGCGCAGAGTCTTTTCTTTCAGACCGCCGGGATGGTTGGAGTGTTTATAGTACATTTTCTTGTCGAGTTTCTGGCCGGTGACTTTAATCTTGTCGGCGTTGATAACGACAATGAAGTCGCCCATATCCATATGGGGGGCGAACTCAGGCTTGTGCTTGCCACGCAACCGATTGGTAATCTCGGTGGCGAGACGGCCCAGAATTTTATCCGTAGCGTCGACTATGAACCATTCACGGTTCACGTCTTCCGGTGTCGGGCTATATGTCTTCATAATAAATGCTCCTTGCGCAAACTAAGAGGAGGACTTCTACGCATATAAAATGCGCATGTCAACCTGTATGCATCGTATAATTTACGGTCGCGCGATCAGGTAAGCTGGAAACAGAAACTGGGTGTAACGGGTGGCGCTTCTGCAACCGGTAGCTCTGACCGGGATGAATCACTTACCTGAAATAGATGCGGCAGACAAGCGTTATTTTTGGCGGAGAACCATTCTGTCGTGACAATTTCGTGAGTCGTTTTAAGCAGTGTATGAAGCGTGCTCAAGCACGTTATTTTGCCTTGTATATGAATCTCAGAGCGACGTCTGATTTCTTCTGAAAGGAAAATCCCCTGAAAACAGGTGTTTCCAGGGGAGAGATTCATGTTCACTGTCACTCTCTGGAACTTCGTACTGACCGGAGGGAGGCAGAGAGACGTCCCTTCATATCTTTCGTTGTTTCTTTCTAGCCGGCGATCAGTTTCTTGATTTTGGCAATTGCATCAGGGATACCGGCAACATTGGTGCCACCTGCGCGAGCAAGGTCGGGGCGTCCGCCACCGCCACCACCAACTTCAGCGGCGACAGATTTAATCAGGTCTCCGGCCTTGAAGCGGTCATGCAGATCCTTGGTCACGGAGAGGGCCACAGAAACCTTGCCATCGTCATGACCTGCCAACAGGCAAATGATGCCGGAAGGCAATTTTGAGCGAAGAGCATCCATTTGTTCGAGCATCACGCCCATGTTCGGAGCTTCCAAGGCAACAGCGAGTACCTTTATCCCGTTGATTTCTTCGAGTTCGCTCAACATATCTCGGCCCGCCCCGGATGCAAGTTTGGCTTGGAGGGATTTCATTTCCTTGGCCATATCTTTGACTTGCTGTTGCAGGGCTTTGACTTTTGTTGGAATATCGGCAGGTTGTGCCTTAAGCATGGCTCCGGCCTGGCTTATAGCTTTTCTGCGTTCGTTCAAATATGCTGTGGCATTACCGCCCGTTGCCGCTTCAATCCTGCGGATGCCTGCGGCGACACCAGCTTCGCTCGTGATGACGAACGCCCCTGCTATGCCGGTGTTCTCCAGATGTGTTCCGCCGCAAAATTCCATGGATACACCGGGGACTTCGATCACGGACACAGTCTCACCGTACTTTTCGCCAAAGAGGGCTGTTGCACCTTTTGACTGGGCATCCTCTATGGACATGACTTGGCGGTCAACGGGGATGGCGTCCAGAATATTTTGATTCACAAGCGTTTCGACCTCGGAAATTTCCGCATCAGAAAGGCCTTTTATATGCGTGAAATCAAAACGCAAACGATCCGGTCCGACCAATGACCCCGCTTGTTTGGCATGCTCGCCCAAAACTTTTTGCAAAGCGGAGTGCAGGAGATGGGTCACGGTATGGTTGCGCATGGTTGCCAGGCGTTGGCCCCGGTCAACGGTCAGTAAAACGGAATCGTCGGTTTTCATTTCTCCATCAATCACGGTGATTTTATGTGCCGTGAGTTTTTGCGATGGTTTGACAGAATCTTCGACTGTGGCTCGTCCCGCAGAGGATGCGATCTCGCCTGTATCACCCGTTTGTCCCCCGGATTCGCCGTAGAAAGGAGTGCTGGCTGCGAAAAGCCATCCTTTGGAACCTTGAGGAAGTGTCTGAACAACGGTCCCGCTTTCATTCGTCAGAAACTGGATGTGTGATTGGTCGGCCATGGTTTCATAGCCTGTAAACTCACTGGTCACATCCTGTTCAAGCAGGGTCTGGAAAACAGAAGCCACGTCTTTTTCACCGGAGCCTTTCCACGCTGCCTTGGAGCGAGTCTTCTGCTCCTGCATCAGTGCATCAAAGGATGGCTCATCCACATCCATATCGTATCTTTCGGCAATATCACGGACGATATCGATAGGAAATCCATAGGTGTCGTAGAGTTTGAAAGTCGTTTCACCAGGGACCAGATTGATTTTTTTCTCTTTGAGATTTGCAAGCTCTTCTTCAAGCATTTCAAGGCCTTTGTCGAGTGTTTTGGCAAACCCCTCTTCCTCGCCCTTGACGACTTCAATCATGAAATCTTTGACTTCGGCCAATTCGGTGTAGTGGTTCCCCATATCTTCGACAACCTTGGACGCTGTCTTCCAGAGGAAAGAACCTTCCAGCCCCATGAGTTTGCCAAATCGATATGCTCGGCGAATGAGTCGGCGAAGGATATATCCGCGCCCTTCATTGGATGGCAGTACCTGGTCCGGAATCAGGAACGCAATGGCTCGGCTGTGGTCGGCGATGACCTGCAATGCGGTGTCGATTTCTTCGCCTTCCGCACCGGGTTGGTGATATTTCACTCCGGCCAGGTCGGCAGTAAATTGGATGATGGACTGAAAAAGATCAGTCTCGTAGTTGGACGCGACTCCCTGGCAGACGGCTGCTATGCGCTCAAGTCCCATGCCAGTGTCAATGGACGGACGGGGCAGGTCAGAGCGAGTGCCGTCTTCTGCCTGCTCATACTGCATGAAAACGAGGTTCCAGATTTCCAGATAACGGTCACAGTCGCATTTGCCGATGCCACAATCCGGGCCGCAGCCCACATGTTCACCTTGATCAAAGTGGACTTCGGAGCAAGGGCCGCAGGGACCGGTGTCTCCCATGGACCAAAAATTGTCTTTTTCTCCAAGGCGGAAAATACGCTCGGTAGGAATTCCAGCAACTTTCTGCCAGAGCTTTCCGGCTTCGTCGTCGTCCTTATATATAGTAATATAGAGACGCTCCTTATCGAGCTTCAGTTCCTCGGTAAGAAATCCCCAGCAGAACCTGATGGCATCTTCCTTGAAATAATCTCCGAAGGAAAAGTTGCCCAGCATTTCAAAGAACGTGTGGTGCCGAGCTGTGCGCCCGACATTTTCCAGGTCATTGTGCTTGCCGCCGACGCGGAGGCATTTCTGTGACGTGGTGGCCCGGATATAATCCCGTTTCTCCTGGCCCAGAAAAAGTTTCTTGAACTGAACCATACCCGCATTGGTGAACATCAAGGTTGGATCATCCTTGGGTGTCAGTGGGGCGGAATCGACGATGGTGTGGCCGTTCCTCTGAAAATATTCCAGATATCTTTGACGAATTTCAGCAGCTTTCATTGGGTACTTCTCTCCAGAAAAAATCTCCAAATGAAAGCGCCTCGGAGACATGTCCCGAGGCGTTTCATTCGGGAAAAACAAATCTATTCGCCAGCGTCTCCGGCTTCAACTTCTTCAGGGGCATCTCGGTATCCGAGATGTGTCATCAGTTTTTCTTCAATGGAACCTGCTATATCAGGATTTTCTTGAAGCAACTGTCTGACATTTTCCTTGCCCTGTCCGAGCTTTTCCGAACCATAGGCAAACCATGAGCCTGATTTTTCTATAATCCCATGTTCGACGCCCATGTCTATGAGTTCGCCCATGCGACTGATTCCCTGGCCGTATAGGACATCGACAAGGGCTTGACGGAAGGGCGGGGCGATCTTGTTCTTGACAATCTTGATGCGCGCACGAATTCCGTATGATTCTTCCTTGTCCTTCAGTGTCTGGATGCGGCGGATATCCAGTCGGCATGAAGCGTAGAATTTCAGCGCGTTTCCACCGGATGTCGTTTCCGGGTTGCCATAGCCGGTCATGCCGATCTTCATACGGATCTGGTTGATGAAGATGACGACACAATTGGACTTGTGAATGGTGCCTGTGAGTTTTCTGAGTGCGTGTGACATCAATCGAGCCTGACCACCCACCTGGGTCTCACCCATCTGGCCTTCCAGTTCCGCTTGCGGGATGAGCGCGGCAACCGAGTCGATGACCACGACATCGACAGCCCCGGAGCGGACAAGCAGGTCTGCGATTTCCAGGGCTTGTTCGCCATAGTCTGGTTGCGATATCAGCAGTTCGTCCGTCTTGACCCCCAGGCGTTTTGCATAGCCGGGATCCAGAGCATGCTCGGCATCGATAAAGGCGGCATTGCCACCAGCTTTCTGAGCTTCGGCAATAATGTGCAGAGCCAGTGTTGTCTTACCGGATGATTCCGGGCCGAAGATTTCGATAACGCGTCCGCGCGGCACGCCACCAATTCCCAGGGCCATATCAAGGCCGATGGAACCGGTGGGAATGAACGGAATGGAGTGCGATGCCTCATCGTCAAGCCGCATGATTGACCCCTTGCCGAACTTGCGTTCGATAGAGGTAAGGGCGGTTCCGAGCGCTTCTTTGCGCAAGACGTCGGGGTCGACGACTTTACGTGCCATGGGTGTCTCCTTGAAAAATTACAGACGCAACAATTGAGCAACATGTTTGGATACCAGATACGTGCTCAGCGAGCAATAGTCATATGGATGCGGTTTCTTGCAGCGGGGCAATGGTCTTCCCTGTTGATATCGTTGAAAATCGGAAGAGGTTCTTTTGCCTGTTTTATTTTTTGTCTCTGAATATTCTCTTTCAGGTCATTGCCGGCATGATGCAGAAGTATGGTCTTCATGCGGGAAGAGCCGTTTACAAGGGGTTGCCCTAATGCGGATTCTCAAATAAGGGACGCCTCATGAACAACACGGTGAACAAAAAATACGATGCACTCGCGCTTTTGTCCGGTGGCCTGGATTCCATACTCGCCATGCGGACTGTCATGGATCAGGGACTGAGCGTCCTTGGTCTTCATTACGTGACTCCCTTCTTTGGCAAGGCACATCTCATTCCGTTTTGGAAAGACCATTATGGTATCGAGGTCGTTGCTGTTGATATCTGTCAGCAGTACGTAGACATGATGTTGGACGGGCCTTCGCAAGGGTACGGAAAATGGTTGAATCCTTGTATCGATTGCAAGATCACCATGCTCTCTCATGCGGTTGAGCTCTTGACTGAATACGAAGCTGAATTCCTTATTTCAGGCGAGGTGGTCGGTCAGCGTCCCATGAGTCAGCGTGAAGATGCACTCAATCTGATCACCAAACGGGCAGTTGTTCGCGATGTTCTGCTTCGTCCCCTCTGTGCCAAAAAACTGCCATCGACTCCCATGGAAGCGTCTGGACTTGTCGATCGTGAAAAGCTCCATGACTGGTATGGTCGCGGTCGCAAAGAGCAGTATAAGCTTGCTGCTCATTATGGCTTTACCGAGATTCCGACACCAGCTGGTGGGTGTTGCCTGACAGAAGCCAATGGTGCGGCCCGGTTCGTTCAATTGTTGATTCATAAAACCCGTCCGACTCCCAATGACTTTGCCCTGGCACGGGTCGGGCGTCAGTATTGGGCCGGTTCGCACTGGTTGACCTTTGGCCGGACCGCTGCAGACAATGCTCAGGTCGAGGCGTGTCTCCAGTCCTCGGATTCCACCTTGAAGGTGCAAGGGTTTCCCGGTCCTCTCGCTGTTTGTCGTCCGGTTGCCGAAGAATGGGATGCGAAGGCTATCGAAGATGCCGCTGCATTGGTGGCTTCCTATTCGACAAAAGCGCGCAAGCATGCCGAAAAGACAGGCGAGCACATCACTGTCAGGGTGCAGTGTGGTGAAGAATGGCATGATATCAATGTGATGCCAAGTCGGGACAATCTTCTGGATTGGACTGAACCTAAGCCTGAGATAGTCAAGGCCTGGAAGAAAGATCTTCTCGAAGCAGACCGATAGTCCTTGCTCCATTGAGTCTCGTCAAATAGAGTGGGATAATGACATTTGACATCATTACTTTTTGTGCTTCGGCTCTTCTCTTGTGGTTCGGTGCGAATTGGATCGTGACATCGGCGGCGCTTATAGCCCGGAAATACAACGTTTCCGAGCTGGTTATCGGATTGACCATCGTGGCTCTGGGGACTTCCGCTCCCGAATTTCTCGTGACGGTCAATGCGGCCCTGCGTGGGCACAATGACATTTCCCTTTCCAATGTTGTTGGTTCCAATATCTTCAATCTTGGGTTTATTCTTGGCCTCATGGCTATGATAAAGCCACTTATTTCAAATAAAACAATTGTTTATCGTGATGGTTTGCTTCTATTCATGACGACAGCAGGCATTCTGCTGGTTTCCATGACTGGGGAACTTGGCCGTTTTTTTGGTGGCGCACTGATAACTTTGCTCGTCATATATCTGGTTTATCTTGGCATGAAGCGGGAATCCCCTGGTGAAGAAGAATTGGAGGAACTGGAAGGGAGGACCGCCACATGGAAAGATGTCGGAATTCTTGTCGCCGGTTTCGTCTCTATTGCAGCGGGTGGGCATCTCATGGTTTCTGCCGCGACCAGTATTGCGACCACATTCGGGGTTTCCTCGTGGGTTATTGGTGTGACCATTGTTGCGGCCGGGACGAGCCTTCCTGAATTGGTGACCTGTCTTGCCGCCTCGGTCAAAGGCAAGAATGAAATGTTGCTCGGCAATCTTATCGGTTCGGATTTTTTCAATTTTGCCGGTGTGCTCGGATTGACATGCCTCCTTAAACCCTTGCCGGTTTCAGCAGAGGCTTCGTCCGGGTTGATCATGCTGGTAGGGATGGTGGGGTTGGTCCTGCTTCTTTTGCGGACCGGTTGGCGGCTCACCCGCTTGGAAGGCGCTTTGCTTGTGGCAATCAATCTGCTGCGCTGGGCGCGGGATTTCATGGTATAGTCGGCGCTTTTCATAATGAAGAAGGGCGCAATGCGCTTTGCTTGTTTTTCGAAACGATCACGGATCTGCGTTTTTCGTTCCGCTTGTATTCATGTGAAAGTATCGATAAGGGGCTGAATCATCCCGTTCCTGATCTGTATCGAAAAAAGGGTCAACCCCAAGGATTCCTTGCCGGGGAGTTTGTCGGGGATTCCTTTGGCATAAATGTACCGGGTCGCCCCTTGTACGTTTCACTCATTCCATATGCTTCCTTCGAACTTTTCGTATCCCGTGAATACGCCCAAGAACAGCGTCTGTCCTTGGGCGTATTGTTAGGTCATATGGTATGCAGCATCTCTCATGAAAGGAGAGCGCACAGTTCGGATATGATTGTCCTCTAAATGAGTTCTTTGTAGTTTTTTGCTGACCCTGTCACTGACTTGAGTTTGAAGTTCAACTCCAATCTTTCGAGGCTGACATCTTCAAGGATCACTTCCACGGTCTGACCCAGCTTGAAGGCTTGTCCAGTGCGTTCGCCAACGAGCATTTCGCGATGGGCCCAGTAGGTGTAGTAATCGTCATCCATAGTTGACAACCGGACCATCCCTTCAGCCATGACTTCGCGCAATTCCACATAGAACCCATAGTCGGTGATGTGGGAAATAACTCCGCCAAATGTTCCCCCGACCTTGTCGCGCATGAAGAGGACCATGACACGCTTGAGGATTTCTCGCTCGGCATTCATGGCCGCGCGTTCTCGCTTTGATATTTGTTCGGCAATGTTGAAGAGTCGTTTCTGTCCTGGAATAGAAGAAGTTGGTTGGCTTGTATCGTCAAGGGAAAGGGCCGATTTGACCAGTCTGTGAACCACCAGGTCGGCGTATCGCCTGATGGGAGAGGTAAAGTGGCAGTATTCTTCTGAGGCCAGCCCGAAGTGCCCTTCGTTTTCAGGCGAATATTTCGCTTGTTTCATGGATCGCAGGAGCATCCTGTTGACGATGTATTCCTTGTCTGTCCCCTTTTGGGAAGCGACCAAAGCCTGGATGGCCTTGGGGGTCATCTCCTTGGGCATGGTGATGCTTTTATCGGTTTGGGCCAGCAGTCGAAACATGGTTTTGAGTCGCTCTTCATCAGCCGGAGGATGGATACGAAAGAGGCATGGCAGGTCTTTTTGAATCAGAAAGTGAGCAACCGCTTCGTTGGCCGCGATCATGAATTCTTCGATGAGCTGGTGCCCGAAGTGGCGTTTTTTTGGCCTGATGTCTGTTGTTTCTCCGTCGACATCAAAGAGGATTTCCGGTTCAGGCAGATCAAAGTCGAGGGAGCCTCGTCTGGAACGAAGCGTGTTGATTTTCCTTGCCAGTTCCTCGGCTAACTCCAGCATGGGAAGGATATGGGCTATCTTGGCCCGAGTATCCTCTTCCTTGTCGAGAATGGCGAGTTTGACTTGTCCATAGGTCAGGCGGGCATGACTTTCGATAACTGCGGGGAAAACTTTGGTGTTTCGAGTCACGCCTTTGTCGTCTGTGTCCATTCGGGCGACCATGACCAGTCGTTTGACATTGGGGTTGAGAGAGCACAATCCATTGGAAAGACGCTCTGGGAACATCGGCTCCACGGATTGGGGAAAATAGTAGGAATTTCCTCTTTCTAGAGCTTCTTTATCCAGCGGGCTGCCTTCTGGCACATAGTGGGAAACATCGGCGATAGCGACCCAGAGTCGGTAGCCGCGCGGCATTTTCTCCACAAGAATGGCGTCGTCAAAATCCTTGGCAGTGGCGCCGTCAATAGTAATGAACTGTTTTGATGTCAGATCCTTCCTGCCCCTGATATCTTTTTCGGCAGGCTCATTGGGAAGAGCCTCAGCCTGGCTTATCGAGCCGGAAGGGAACCGAAGTCGAATAGTATGGTTGGACTTGACGAGGGCTTCTTGCACTGAAATATCGGATTCCGGTCCGAGGTATGAGGTGATCCTTCCTTCCCACATGGTCGGATCGATTCTTTCTCCCGGTTCGCATAAGGCGATGTCACCCTGTTTGAGTTCAAGGGTCTGGTCCTCAAGTTCTGCCATGATACCGAAAGCGAGGCGGGGATCAGTGGGGCGGCAAAGCCAGTCCCCATTGCGCATTTTTTTGTAGAGTTTGACCGGGAGCGTTTTTCTTCCCCGTTCGAGCACTCGGATTATTCGGCCTTCATTATTGCGCTGCCCCTTGTTCTCCTTGATGACGACTGCCACGACTTTATCGCCATGCCATGCCTCGTTGATATCGCGCTGATTGATGAAAATGTCTTTTCGGCGGGAATCTTCGGGAATGACGAAACCGAATCCACCGCGCTGGATTTCCAACTGGCCTGTTACGCAGTTCATAGATTCAGCCAGGCCGTAGCCGCGGCGCATCCGAATGAGCTTACCCTGTTCAACCAAGGCCGCGAGCATTTCTTTGACAGCGGGTTTGTCTCTTTTCTTGAGCTTAAGCTCTCGAACAACTTCGGCTCGGGAAAGCGGACGTTTTATTTCTCTGAAGAGCTTGAGCAGGAGGGAAAGAGAAAGGGGTGGAGTGGACGGTCTTGGTTGTTGGCGTTTCTTTTTAGCCACGGCTTTTTTCCCCGGAATGTTGTTTTTCTTTTTCGCCACGTCGGCGTTTGCTTAATTTCTCATGGTGGCGGTTCCACCATGTGTCAAATCGGACTTTCTCGCCGATCGAGGATGGCCCGAATTCAACTCTCAGGTCGAATTGCCAGAATGCTTCGTTGCACATGGGGCCGAGTTTGACTGCGTCTTTAGGGGTGCATAAAATTGTCTTGCAGCCGAGTTTTCGTGCGGTGGCCTGCATTTCGAGCATGTCGCTTTTGGTATAGGAGTGGTGGTCTCTGTAAATCATATGCCTGACAGGTGGATATCCGAGGAACTGTGTGGCCGTTCTCTTGACCAATTCGGGGTCGCCGACACCTGTCACCAGGAGGTATCCTGCGCCTTCGAAGTTTTCCGCAGTCTCCGGGCCGATAATCTGACTGACACTTGTGGGCACGACTCGAAAGCTGAAAAAAGGTTTGTGCAGATGGTCGAGACGTTCCTTGAAAAGAGGGAGCAGTCGTTTGAAATAGGCTGGTCCGGCCTTCACCATAAAAGCATCGGCACGCTTGAGCGCTGAGACTGGTTCACGCCACGATCCTGCCGGGGTAACGGCATTCCATTGGGTCGATAAATCTTCCGGCCGCAGCAGTACCAGATTGAAATCCCGTGCAACAGCCATGTGTTGAAATCCGTCGTCAAGAACAATGAGATGGGGCTTGAATTGCCTGACCCCCAGTTTGCCTCCCCGCGTTCGAACAGGATCGACAATGATATGCGCTTCGGGATGTGTCGTGGCAAGCATGAGCGGTTCGTCTCCTGCTTCTTCCGGGAGTGCTCCGGGGAGGACTCTATACGGGTAGGAAACGGGTTTAGCCTTGTAACCGCGAGTCAGGAGCAGTGGGCGCAGGTTGTTTTTTTTTGCCCAGTCAAGGAGCCAGCCTGCTATGGGAGTTTTGCCGGAGCCTCCCCAGCCGATGTTTCCAACAGAGACTGTCAGAGGGGTGGGTTTCCATGCGGTGAAAAGTCCATAGCCATAGAGGTTCTCTCTGAGTCGCATCAAGGCCCCATACCCCCAGGACAGGGGCTTGAGCATCGGAGAAAGGAGAGTCTGTATCGTGGTGATGGAGTCGGGCATAAGTAAGAAGGGGAGGCGAGAAGCCTCCCCGCTTGGAATTGATTATCTGCGGTCGCCCATGAGTCGAAGCAACATGAGGAAGAGATTGATGAAGTCGAGATAGAGGGTCAGGGCGCCCATAATAGTTCCGCGTCGTATGGCTGCTTCGTCTCCGGCCGGGACCATTTCTCCCATGGTCTTCAGTTTCTGGGTATCATAAGCTGTGAGGCCAAGGAAGATGATGACACCGATGCCGGAAATGGCAAAAGCCATTGCGGAGCTTTGAATGAACATATTGACCACCATGGCGATCATGATACCGATAAGTCCCATGAAAAGCAGACTTCCCCAACTTGTCAGGTCTTTTTTAGTGAGCAGACCATACAAGGACATGGCACCGAACATGCCGGCGGTAATGACGAAAGTAGAAGCCACTGATTCTGCTGTGTAAGCAAGCAGTATGGGCGTCAGTGTCAATCCGTTAAGTCCACTGTAGACAAGGAAGAGTGCGGTAGCGGTCCCAGGGGCGAGTGTCCGAATTCGTGCGCTCAGGAAAAACACGATGCCGATTTCGGCCAGGAGCAGGACAAAAACCAGCGTGGACATGCTGACAGCGCCTGTCGAAGGATTGACGTTGAAGAACATCTGGAGCAGCGAGCTGGTGTTGACGACTGCGTAAGAGACTGCGGCAGTTAGAGCGAGTCCGGCACTCATCCAGCCATACACGCCTCGCATGAAAGCGTTGACGACTTCGGCTTTGGCAGCCGAGTGCTGCATGCTGGGATACTGATTCATTGTATTCCTCCAAGGATTTTTTTGTAGAGTTTGCCGAAGAGTCATTCGGCGTTGCTTATAGTTAAGCAGGATTGAGACAGGAGGCAAGAGAAACCGGATTTTGCACAAACAATAAATGGATTATAATTTCATCCCCTGGGCGCGCTCTGCGTGGGCTATGGGGACAACGGCCATGCCGATGGGGGCAAGGGTAATCGCTGCAATCTTGAAATGTTGCCATCCCCATGGGATTCCGATGATAGTCAGGCAGCAGGCCAGCCCAGACATGATGTGTCCGATGCAGAGCCACCAGCCAGCAAAGACGAACCAGATGACATTGCCTATGAATCCGAAAGCGGAGGTGCCGATGTCACTTCTGCCGGTCAGTGTATCGCGGCGGACAAGTGTTCTGCCAAAGGGCATCAGAGCAAATTTTGCAATATTGAAAGCTGCCCGCGCCCATGGCAATCCTACAATGGAGAGGGCCATGAGGCATCCTGCCAGAAACCAACCCAGCGCCATGAATACGCCGCCGAAAAGAAACCAGATTATGTTGCCGATAAATGAGAGCATGGAGCCTTCCTGTTATTCATGAATTATGAGTAATAGTATCTTGTACCGGAAAAATGTTTCCCGTCAATGAGCTTCTATTGAGTTTGTATGGTTGACTTGAGTGTGTAATAATAGTAAACACAATTTAAGACAAAGCAACATTTCATCAACTAAGGCGCAACAATGAGTAACGGATTTGAAACGTTCTTCAAGAGGCTGTGTTCGGAAACTGAAATACGAAATCAATCACAACTGGCTCGCGAACTGGAAGTAGGCAGAGCCGCTGTTTCTCTTGCCAAACGGAAAAATTCGGTTCCGGCACGCTGGATTCTGGATTTGGCTGCACGCTATGAACTGAATCCGCTTTGGCTTGAGCAGGGGGTTGGGCTTCCTCGTCAGACGTGTTTGGCTGAGGTGACCGAAGGGCCGGAGGCCTACCAGGAAGTCCCCAAGGTTCGGGCGCGTTTGTGCGCGGGTGGCGGGTCTTTCGAGACCGAAGGGATAGTGGAAGGATATTATTCATTTCGTGCGGACTGGCTGAATACGCGGGGGAATCCGTCAAACATGGTTTTGATGGAAGTCATTGGAAATTCCATGGAGCCGGAGATCAAGGAAGGGGACATGGTCCTCATTGATGAATCCCGTACCGATGTCCTGTCTGGTGGTATTTACGCTGTCGGTGTGGAGGATACGGTGATGGTCAAACGGGTGGAGCGATTGCCCGGAACTCTCGTGCTTCGAAGTGATAACCTGGACTATGCTCCCATCCATTTATCCGGCGATGAATTGAACAATGTCCGAGTTATAGGCAAGGTCCTTTGGATATCCAGGGAGTATCGGTAAGCCTCTCAATCAGGGTCGTCTCATATGTTTCTTTGATCCGACTGAAGGCTGTCAGGGGAAAAATCCCTTGTGACAAGAAAGCCCCGTGTGACTGTGCACACGGGGCTTTCTTGTTGTCATTACTGAGAATTATTTTTGAAATGACACGTAACTTCGGTTCTTTTAGGCGGGTATGCTCGCCTCTTTTAGTACACTAAAAGGTGAAATTGATGGTCCATAGCATGGAAGGTTTGCCTGGCGAGATGAAAACCACGTTTTTGCTGAGTCCTAATTGTCTACTTCGTCTTCATGTAATGTGCAGTAAAAAAGGCAGATTATAGAGGATGTAAAAAATACGACAACAAAATGTAAATAATAAGTTGACAAAATAAAGAGGGGTTGTTTATTACTAAGACACGTTGGCAGGAGCGATAAGAAATTCGCCAGAGCGCGATACAAGGAGAAGTGTCATGCAGGAACGATTTTGCAAGTGCGGTCACAGGCTGAAAGTTCAATACACCCTTGATGGTTTCATCCCCTGGGAGGCAGTTATCCTCAAAGATGAAAATCTTGTGTCTCCGGTCAAGGTGTGTCCCTGCTGCGGTTCATATCTCAGCATTCATTTCCTCCGATAATATTGGTAGGCAGATTTTCTTTCCTGACATCATGATTTTCCATGGCGGGCCCGGCCCTACCGGATTCCCTGTCCCGTCAACCCCATCCCTGTTGAGAGCGGGCTGAATGGTTCCCCCAAACCGTTCAGTTCGCTCTGGTCTTTCTGCTGATTCGGCATGTCTTTAAATAAAAACACGCAGCTGTCAGGCTGAGGGTTTTCGCGGAATCTGCTTTTGGTTGCGTACGCAGATATCAAATGAAGCAGGCATTATTCCCTTTCATCTTTTCCTGTACAATTTTCGGCCTGTATAAAGGCTTGGCAGGTATGGGTTTTGTCGAGGAAAAGAAGAATAAAAGAACAGGAGCAACTCCACTGTTGTCTTCTGCTTGCTGCCAGGCGAAAGGAAAAGAGAAAAAGAAAGGTTATTGCCTGAGAGAGTCTGGACCACGCAAAGTCATGCTTTTCGTTCGATTCCTGCCCTGTTGCTTGGCCTGGTAGAGTGCTCTGTCCGCAGCATGGAGGAGATTCTCAGGGGTTGTTTCACAGGCGGGCACACAGGAGGCGACTCCGATGGAAACAGTCACGGCACAACTCACCGACGACTGCGGATGCCTGATACCCGATTGGGCCAAATTGGCATGTATGGTCTCAGCTACGGCAGATGCTCCCCGGCAGTCTGTGTCCGGGAGGATGACGACAAATTCTTCTCCGCCATAGCGGGCAACCATGTCACCGGGCCTGTGGACTGCATTCTTGATGGCTGCTGCCACGGCGCAGAGACATGTATCCCCATCAACATGACCAAGTGTGTCATTATAGGATTTGAAGTGGTCGATATCTATCATGATCAGGGCCATGGGCACATCCTGGCGCCCATTGCGTACCCATTCCTTGACGAGTGTGTCATCAAAACAGCGTCTGTTCGCCAATCCTGTCAGGCCGTCAAGGTTCGTCATTTTTTCAAGTTTATAGGCAAGCGTCTGCAGTTCCTGCTCCCGTTGCCTGCGTTTGGCCATTTCCCGTTTTAACTGGAGGGCGGAGCGTATCCGTGCTCTTAATTCGATTTTGCTGGGAGGTTTGATGATATAATCCGAAGCTCCGGCAGCAAAAGCCCGATCCAGATAGGCTTCATCGTCATGGGCGGTGACGATGATCACAGGCGTATCTTCAAACTCATATTGCGATTTGATCGTCAGAGTGGCGGCAATACCGTCTGTTCCGGGCAGAGATATATCCATGATAATGAGATCAATGGGAATTTCGGTTTTCCGAGAGTCGTTGAGTGCCTGCATGGCCTGTTCAAAATCATGCACTGCGATGCTATCCGGGAAACCCGCCTGGTTCAGGACTTCCGAAATGTGCAGCGCGGTAGCGCGACAGTCATCAACGATAAGAATTCTCATATTGGACTCACTTCTAGCAAAAATCTAGAGTTAAGGCGAGTGACAATTCAGTCAAAGAGGGCTGACAAAAAACGTTGTTTCATTTGTGAGAATGCCCAGCGCTTTTGTTTTAAAACTGGTGAATGTTTCTTAATTATAACGTAATACGAGTTGATAATTACAGTTAACCTTTTGCAAAAAAACTTGGGCCAATGTAATGTCTGAGTTGGTTTGGATGATTCAGTTCACATTAGAATCCAGTTCATTTATTCGGAGGATCAATGATTCGTCTTATATCTCGCGTGGTTTGCTTTGCTCTCATTGTTTCATTCGTGTGTTTCTCAGTTGAAGTGCAGGCTGCTGTCACTGAAGGTGCTGACCTGGCAGTATACAACAGTGGGCGTGCTCAGGTCACGGAATCCCGTTCAGTTACTTTACCTGAGGGATTGGCAAGTGTTGTTTTCAAGAATGTTCCCATGGCACTGGACCCGACATCCATCAGAGCGGAAGCGGATGGCATGCGTGTTCTTGATGTGGAATACCACTATCAGCCTGTCAGCCGGAAAAGTTTACTCGACGCCTTCATCGGGAAGGAATTGAATGTGATCATGCCTGATCCTGTCGATGCAAATGCTCGTATCCTGCGCAAAGCGACACTTCTTTCAAACACGGATGGTCCTGTTTTTCAGGTGGGCAATGAGGTGTATCTCGGTGATTATGATGTCATCATGTTGCCTGAACTGCCCAAAGGCTCTCGTAATGAGCCGTCCCTGACGTTGACGACCGAGGCTGTTTTGGCTGGCAAGCGTGATGTGCAACTGGAATATTTGATGAGCGGGTTGAATTGGCAGGCAGATTATGTGCTCGTGACCAATAAGGCTGCTACTGAGGGAGCTTTGGATGCCTGGGCCACGCTGACAAACACTTCCGGACAGGCCTTTAATGCCGCAGCTCTCAAATTGGTTGCGGGTGAGGTTTATCGGGAGCAGGGAAGGCGAGGAAGCATGCTCAAGTCTGCCATGGTTATGGAGGCTGCTTCGGGAGCGCCTCAGGGAATGGTACAAGCGGATTTCTCCCAATACCATGTCTATTCTCTTGAGCGCAGAGTCACTCTTGCGTCTTCCGGGACCAAACAATTCAATCTGTTCTCCGCTCCACAGGTTTCCATCAAGCAACAGCTTGTGAGCACCTACCACACAGGGAATGGGCTTCGAAATGGCCCTCTTGATCAGAATGTTGATCTGACCCTGACAATGCACAATACCGCTGAGGCAGGCGCAGGGCATCCCATGCCTGCCGGATTGGTCCGTGTTTTCATGCCCACTTCCGATGAGGACCTGTTGCTTGCCGGAGAGTCCCGCATTGGTCATGTCGGGGTCGGGGGCGAGGCTGTGCTGTCATTGGGCACGGCTTTTGATGTCACCGTTCGGCGTACACAGAAAGAATTCAAGAAGTTGGGAAAAAATTCGTACGAGGTCTCATGGGATATCGAAATCCAGAATAGTCGCCCGGAAAACCAGTCTATTCTTTTGCGGGAAACATTTTCCGGTCAATGGGAAATTATCAATTCCAGCAAGGATTTTACACGACCCGATGCCGGGACAATGGAATATGCCCTTGCAGTTCCTCCTATGGCTGACGGCAAGCCCATGCATGTCGAATACACCGTGCAGGTTACTTATTAGGAAGGGATGTCATGTCGGAAATCAAGCATGTTGCATTGAAAACACTCAAGGATTTCTATTCGCTCATGGGAGAGACTCGAGCTGTCCGATCTCAGGCGGTTCACGAGATTCTTCAGGGAAGGACTGTGCCGGATTCCATGATACAGTCATTGAGTCATGCCTTGACTGCTTTGGATGATGTCCCGGAGATTGACGGGAAGCAGGTTCTCTCGCTGACGGGAGACAGGACCATTGAGTTGGAAATGGACTATGAAATCGATGAATTGAGGAAGGATATCTTCTACCTTGAAGAAGGGGAAGAAACATTCATGGACTTTCTCTCTGATTTGCACCCCGGCTTTGATGATATGATTGATGCCGGACATTCGTTGTTGAACGGTCTTGATTTGAATTGCCTGATCACGGATCGGGACGGCACCATCAATAATTATTGTGCACGCTACCTGACTTCCATTCAGTCCATATACAATGCAGTCTTTTTGACTCGGTTCGCTCTCAATAATGTCCGTCGTCCGGTGATCCTCACTTCCGCTCCTCTTGGGGGGCTGGTGGAAATCTCCGTGAACCCCGAAGGTAAAATCTACTACGCCGCTTCAAAAGGGCGCGAGTGCCTGGATCTGGAAGGACGGACCCGGCGTTTGGCTATTTCTGCCGAGAAGCAGAACGCCATTGATGTGCTTAATGAGCGACTGGAGTCATTGGTACAGAATTCCGAGTATGAAAAATTTACGCTTATCGGGTCCGGCCTGCAATTCAAGTTCGGACAGTCAACGATCGCCCGGCAGGACATAGGCCACTCCATTCCCGAAGTCGAATCAAAGGCTTTTTTGGAAATGCTCAAAGATATAGTGAATGATTTGGACCCGGATCAGGTCAATTTCAGAATTGAAGACACCGGGTTGGATGTGGAAATTATCCTGACTATCGAAACGGCTGGAGATGGTCTCAAGGATTTTGACAAAGGAGACGGGGTCAGATTCCTCAATGACGAGTTGGACCTGGAGATGTTTCGTGGCCCCCATCTTATCTGTGGTGATACAGGGAGCGATGTTCCCATGCTGGAAGCGGCGCTGGAACTCTCGCCCGAGACAAGAGCAATATACGTGACTGAAAACAAGGACTTGGCCAAACGCATTTCCGGCCTGACAGCCAATGCGCTCATTGTGCCCGAGCCCGATATGCTGGTGACCATCATGGGAACTCTTGAACCATGATCTCGACAAGTCAATTCAAGCATTAAGGAGCGACCGTGTCTGCAATTACACTGAAAGGCGTCGTTTTCGATTTGGATGGAGTCATCACCCGGACAGCGAGCGTGCATGCGCAAGCGTGGGAAACGGCTTTCAATGAATACCTCAAACAGGTTGCCGAGGAAAAGAACGTCCCATTCGAACCTTTTGACAGGACGAATGACTACCAAAATTATGTTGACGGCAAACCTCGGTTCGAAGGTGTACTCAGCTTCATGAAGTCGCGGGGTATCAGGCTTCCCCCCGGAGACCCCGATGACCCGCCAAGTCTCGATTCCATCTGCGGTATCGGCAATCGCAAGAATGCATTGTATCAGGAGATACTACAGAAGGAAGGCCCGGAGGTCTTTCAGTCCTCCGTGGACTTGATCCATGAATTGAAAAAGCAGGGAGTGCGGGTTGGTGTTGCGACGTCAAGTCGAAATTGCCAGCTTGTTTTGGAGTTGGCTGGCCTGCAAGATCTTTTTGAGACACAGGTTGATGGTGTCTTCTCGGCTCAGCATGAACTGAAAGGAAAACCCGATCCAGATATTTTTGTGGCTGCTGCGCGGAATCTGGGACTGAATCCAGGTGAATGCGTGGTGGTCGAGGATGCCATCTCCGGGGTGCAGGCCGGTTGCGCAGGAAACTTCGGCCTGACACTCGGTGTCGCCCGGAATGTGCAGGGTGAAATGCTTTTGCGGTTTGGGGCGGATCTTGTGGTTTCCGATCTGGGTGAAATCACGGTGGACGACCTGCTTGAATGGTTTGAAACCGGTATGGCAACCGATGAGTGGTTCCTGACCTATTCCGGGTTTGATCCGGGTGATGAGAAATTGCGGGAGACTCTGACAACGGTTGGCAATGGTTATCTTGGAACTCGGGGAGCCTATGAAGCCGAGGAGGCTTCCTTCAATTTCTACCCTGGAACCTATATTTCGGGAATTTTCAACAAGACTGCCAGCAAGGTGCATGGTCAGGATGTCTGGAATAATGATTTTGTCAATTGTCCAAACTGGTTGCCTGTGGAATTCAAGATAGGGAATGGTGAATTCCTCAGTCCGTTATCAATGGAGATATTGAGTTATTCCCACCAGCTCAATATGCGCGAAGGAGCCATGGAGAGAGATCTCGTGGTCAAGGATCAAGTGGGACGCATTACCCGCATCTCTTCATATCGGCTCGCATCCATGGCTGACCCGCATCTTTGCGCGCTCAAGTTTGACCTGACTCCACTCAATTATTCAGCCAAGATAACTTTCCGTTCATCTTTGGACGGTAATGTCGAGAATGGTGGAGTGGCGCGGTATTCAGCCTTGAATACGCATCACTTGGCGAGGGTTTCCGGTGGAAAGGCGCCGGATGGAATATTCCTTCATATGGAGACAACTCATTCGCGTTATCAGATTGTCATGGCTTCCAAAGTGACCCTTCTGGAGGATGGAAAAGCTCTTAATGTGCGTAAGGAAGTTGTGCAGGAGCGAGCCAAGGTCTCGGAAGAGATGAAAGTCTCAGCCAAGGCCAATAATCGATATTCACTGGAGAAATTTGTCTACATTCGGACATCGCTGGATAAGACCCCAGGTGATTTGAAGGAAATGTGCCTCGATAGTCTGGCCAAGGTCCGAACCTTCCAGGGCGTTTACGGACCTCATGTCAAGAGCTGGAAGGCGCTGTGGCAGAAAGCCGATATTCGCGTGACTGGCGACCGTTTTGTTCAGCGTGTGCTTCGTTTGCATATCTATCATCTGCTGGTTACGGCCAGTCCGCACAATGTGGATCGGGACGCTGGAATGCCTGCCCGTGGCCTGAGTGGAGAGGCGTATCGTGGTCATATCTTCTGGGATGAATTATATATTCAGCCATTCTTTGATTCCAATTTTCCGGATATATCCAAGGCATTGTTGATGTATCGGTACAATCGTCTTGATGCGGCCAGGGAATATGCCCGGGAAAATGGGTACATCGGTGCCATGTATCCATGGCAGACTGCGGATGATGGCACTGAAGAGACGCAGGAAGTGCATTACAATCCCGAGTCCAAGCAATGGGACCCGGATTTGTCCCGGAATCAGCGTCATGTTTCCATCGCAGTCTTTGTCAATGCATGGCGCTATGTGTCCTGGACCGGCGACAAATCCTTCCTTAAGGACTATGGGGCTGAGATGATGCTCGATATAGCTCGCTTCTGGGGTGGAATTGCCGAATATGACGCAAAAACCGACAAATATCATATAGAAGGGATCATGGGGCCGGACGAGTTTCATGAAGCGCTTCCCGGGAGTGATAAACATGGTATCAAGGACAATGCGTACACGAATATAATGGTTGTCTGGCTGCTTGAGAAGGCTCTGATGATTCTCAAGGAGTTGCCTCCCAAGGCCCGCAAGGATGTTGTCGGAAAGATTGGACTTGGCGATGAGGAAATTGCCAAGTGGGAAGACATGCTCACCAAGCTCAACGTTATACTGACAGACGATGGAATCGTCAGTCAATTTGAAGGGTATATGGAACTGGATGAGCTTGATTGGGAGGGGTACCGCAAACGTTTCTATTCCATTCATCGAATGGATCGAATCCTCAAGGCCGAAGGGGATTCGCCGGATCATTACAAGGTGGCAAAGCAGGCTGACACGTTGATGGCCTGGTATGTTCTGGAACCGGAAGAGGTCGCTCGTATCCTTGAGCAGCTTGGCTATGCAGTGGAAAACCCACTTGATTTGCTCAAGAAAAATTATGATTTCTATGAGCAACGCACCAGCCATGGGTCGACCCTGTCCAAGGTCGTTCACGCGGTTATCGCCAAATATATCTATTCCAGTGATATCTGCTGGGATTGGTTCATGGAGGCCATGCACAGCGATATCGAGGATACGCAGGGCGGGACGACAATTGAAGGGATACATACTGGTGTGATGGCCGGGACATTGGAGGTTATCAAACAGGATTTCGCCGGGCTGAACATGTCTTCGACCCCGATGAAGGTCGATCCGGATCTTCCCGAACATTGGGGGGAAATGCGGTTCAGCTTCATTTGGCAGAGTATCTGGTTTGACCTCGTCATTGATCAGGACAGGGTAAATATGACTGCCTATCACAAGGGTGACAAGGTTGTCCCTGTGGAAATATTTGGCAAGGAGTATCAACTCAAGCCGGGGATGACTGTGGAAGCCAGACGATAAGAGTTGGAAGAATGAAAACGGCCTGAACGAAAATGTCGTCAGGCCAAGGCATTTCCCGTTCATGTTGACGAATACATGGAATCCCCCGGAAGCAGATGTCTCCGGGGGATTTTAGTTGGGAAAATATTTTCCATACTGTCTACTTTCCCATCGAAGGCGAAGGGGACAGGGGATAGCCTTTACGCCATCGGAGACAAAGTCTCCCGACGGCTCCGTCGCTGACGGTTTTTCCTTCTGCCTCCCCATTGATGAAAAACGTCTTGCGTTCAGGTGTTTTTTTCTAATCTTCTAGATCCAGGCGCGTTCCCGTATCTTGGCGACATTCAACCGCCCCTCCATATATTGGCTCAGTGCGGAGACAGCCCGGTCGGATGATCGAAAAACCGGGATATCCGCTTCGGTCAATGCATGGATGAACCGTTCATAATACAGCCCGGCATCCACCGAGCAGACAATGGGAGTGTTGGTCTCCGAAACCAGCGTTTTGAGGTGCGCCACAAGCATTGCATCGGTTGCCGGATTCTCATTTTCATCAGTAACGACATTGAGCGATGGAGACATGGGCACCAGTCCCATGACGACGGCATCCACACTGGCATCATCACACAGGGCGCGTGCCGCGAGCGCATGGACTTCATCGTCAGCGGCAGGGGTTATATCCAGCGGATTTCTGACAGTGACAAGTGAATCCAGTCTCTTTTTTCGAAAGAGGTCGCTGAGTTTTTGCACTGTATCCGGGCAGAGTGGGGCCAACCTCATTTCAAAATCGTCGGATTCAATGGAGTCTGCCATACCCACTGCTTCAAATCCTGCTGATGAGAGTGCCGCCAGTCTGTTGCCGCGGATGGTTTTGCCGTTGAGACGCTGGGCAAGGGTGACGAGGTTTTGGAACTCGGTGAAAT
Organism: Pseudodesulfovibrio piezophilus C1TLV30; assembly: GCF_000341895.1. Lineage (NCBI taxonomy): Bacteria > Pseudomonadati > Thermodesulfobacteriota > Desulfovibrionia > Desulfovibrionales > Desulfovibrionaceae > Pseudodesulfovibrio > Pseudodesulfovibrio piezophilus. The sequence goes on from NC_020409.1 coordinate 2,948,562, forward strand.
TGCGGGCCACAATAGCTCCGGCCTGTCTGACGCAGGACTCGCAGACCATGTAGTCCCCTGCCAGGGAAGCAGTGTGTCCGGCAGTGGCGTCTTTGCCTTCACGCGTACGCCCTGCCTTGTAGAAAATGACATCCTTGCCTGCCAAAACAGCCTCGCGAACGGCCTTGCAGAACGACAGCCCGTCAAGATCTTTAAATCCTTCTGCATAGATGGCAATGACATCCACATCGTCTGCGTTCTTGAAATAGGTCGCCATGTCTCCCAGCGTCAGGTCGTTCTGATTTCCCATGGAGATCATGTATGCCGGTTCAATTTCCGGGCATTGTGCCAGTCGGGTGATCATGAATGCTCCTGACTGGGAAATGAGTGCAGCACGTTTGTATGGTTTTCCATGGGATTTTGGGAATTTGTTTTCCGGGATGAACCATGTGTCGTATGCGGCGGGGTGGGAGATGACGCCCATACTGTTGGCTCCCAGAAAAACAGGTCCGGTTCCGGCCTGATGTGCGGCGTCAATTTTCGCGGCGATCTCTGTAGCCCTCTCCTTGCTCTCTTCGGTTTCACCCATGCCACCGGGTATGAGCATCACGGCTTCGATCTTGTTCGCTTCAAGTATTTGGTCGACAAGTTCCGGCACCTGTGGGGCCGCAACTGCCACAACAAACAGATCCAGTGTGCCGGGAATAGACTTCAGGTCCGGGACGCATTGAACCCCGTCAATTTCATTTGTCCCGGTTTTGATGACAAAAATATTCTTCTTGTCAAATCCGGCATCGAGCACATTCTTGAGAATGATGCGTCCGAAATTCATGCGTTTGCTGGATACACCTATGATACCAATTGTTTGAGGTCTTGTGATGGATTTGATTTTTCCTATCGGACGGGGCACTGGTTTGGCTTGAGGGAGAGAAAACTTGCAAAGCCCGTCAAGAGGGATCATTAGAAAATCGGTGAAAGCAAAGGGGTTGATTTCCAATTCTTCGATGACAAAGGGAGCTTCGGGATTCATGGGAGAGAAATATCGGGCGACTTCAATGAAGGCGGAAAAGCATTCGATGATCTGTTCGTCCGTGACTATTCGCCGTTGCCCGCGGGTCAGCCCCGCCAACTTGCGGTAGGAGATGGTTTTTTTGAATTGCTCGAAAAACTGTGGACCGTCGATCATGTCGACGGAAGCAGCTACGATGGCTTGTCCCTTTCGAAAACGTTCGGCGTAGAGCTCGGTGTCAGTTCCCCCTAGTCCGGCACTGATGACTAAGCCAAACTCTCTCGTATTACGAAGGCCCACGATCAGTTCATTGCCGAAAGCCTCTGAATCGGGCGGCATGAATTGGACCTGAAGCACACCCTTGATGTCGTTGCTGATGGCGGCCACAAGGGTTTCTCCTGATAACCCCTTGTAGGCTTCAGGGGCAGCCTCGTGGTGGCGCTCGACCCAAAGGGCGAAATTTGTCGGGACATCATAGAGCATGCGCCGAATCGCGGACCGTACCTTATTGGGTTCCTTGTCCACCACCTTGACGCCTTCCACTTCCGTTTTATGCAAAATAGTGGGGGAGACTATCTTGAGTACGGCCTTGTCGCCGGGGAGTGACATGATTTCCTCATCGGAAAGATGTTCGCCACGCCCCATCAGGATACTTTGCGGTGGTGTTTCTGCTCCAAGATTGGAAAGGAAGTCGTATACTTCATATTCATAGAGAAAAGCGCGTCCTTCCTCATGGGCCTTTTGCAGGCATCCGGTCAGGGCGTTAAAGTCGACACGTGTCTGAGGTTGCATGGATATATCCTTGTGTGCTTGAGCGGTTATGTCATACGATCCTATCTTAGGCATGACCGGAGAAGCAAGCGGTCTTCCCCCTGCAGACCGTAGTTCGTCGTAGAAAAGTTGCTTGCATAGTGCGAGGAAGGACGGTACTACGGGCCGCGTCGGGTCTTCTCCGGCAATTCACTTTTTCAGGAGCGCCCATGTCACTCAGTATAGGAATCGTGGGGCTACCCAACGTCGGGAAGTCCACGCTGTTCAACGCCCTTACCAAGGCCCAGAATGCCGAGAGCGCTAATTACGCTTTCTGTACCATTGAACCGAACAAGGCTGTGGTTCCAGTGCCGGACCCTCGTATCGATGTCCTTGCCGGATTGGTCAACCCTCAGCGTGTGCAACATTCTACCGTGGATTTTGTGGACATTGCCGGTCTTGTGGCCGGAGCCAGCAAGGGAGAAGGGCTTGGGAATAAATTTCTCGGAAATATCCGGGAAACCCAGGCGATTCTGCATGTTGTCCGCTGTTTTGATAACGACGATGTGATTCATGTGGCCAATTCCGTTGACCCTCTGCGTGATATTGAAATCATCGAGACCGAACTCATCCTCGCGGATGTTCAGGTTCTCGAGAATCGTCTTGAGCGTATGCAGAAGATGCTTAAGGGAGATAAGAGCCTGGCACCGAAGATTGATGCCGCTCAAAAATTGATGGCTCACATGAATGAAGGTCTGCCCGCTGCGACATTCGGTGAAGAACTGAAGGGATTGGACGATCTGCTTGCTGAGTTGCACCTTATCACAGCCAAAAATGTTATCTACTGCGCCAATGTCGATGAAGACGGTCTGGCCGAGGATAACGCCTATGTCACCTCAGTTCGTGCACTGGCAGAAGAACGTGGTGGCGAGTTTGTCAAGATCTCAGCTCGGATGGAAGAAGAGTTGGTTGGCCTTGAAGACGAAGAGTATATGGAATTTATGGAGTCCTACGGGATCGAGGAATCCGGTTTGGACCAGATCATTCGGACCGGCTTCAAGTCCCTCGGCCTCATCAGCTATTTTACTGCCGGAGTTAAGGAGGTCCGTGCCTGGACCATCCATGACGGCGACAAGGCTCCTCAAGCGGCAGGTGTCATTCATACTGACTTCGAGCGGGGTTTCATTCGGGCTGAAGTCATTGGGTATGATCATTATGTCGAGCACGGTTCAGAAGCCAAATGCCGTTCCGTCGGAGTGCTGCGTGTGGAAGGCAAGGAATATATCATGAAAGACGGTGACGTGGTTCACTTCCTCTTCAACGTCTAAGAGAGACTGTACCCGCATAAATCATTTGAGCGGTTTTGCGATGGGGAAAAATATTGAGACGCATTTCCAAGCATGGGATGCGTCTCTTTTTTTATCTGATTTCAGGCGTTTTTTTGCTGCCGATTTGAAATGGTCAGCACTGGCATGCATGAAAAAACCGAAACCGGGCGCTTTTTAGACGCACGATTCCGGCTTGTTTGTCAGGGGACGCTGTTTCGGTGCGGCTAGTCGTCAAAGTCCCCTTTGGGACCTTTGTCGGTATCGATTTCAGCTGCTTTGGCTTTGATTTTTTCTTCAGTCCATTCAGCGGGGTCTTCTATACGTTCAGCTTTGGGGCCGAGGTCATGAGAGCCGGCTTCAAGGATGATGTCGTATGCAATATCAGCGGTATCAGCGGCATTGAAGACATCCGTCAGCAGGTGGTAGACAAAATTTTCGACAGCAGTGGACATGCGTTCCCGAGTTGCCATGTCCTGGCCTTGCCAGCGGCGTTCAAAGGGCAGGTTGAGCTTCTTGTAGTTACCGCCTGAAATTCCATTGGCATCGGCATAGTCAACCATTTCATTCCAGAGAGCATCCTGTAATCCTTCACCGGAAACTTTGTCGAACTTGCCGTCGTCTGTCATACTTGCGTTGCCAAAGTCATTGACACGGACTCCCCAGCCGATCATCTGAAGGGCTGTGGCGACATTGGCCTTGGTCGTATGGGTCTTGGCCGCTATTTCCTTGAGCCGTGCAGAGTCATTGCCTGAGGTTCCGTGCTGGGCACCGGAGGTTCCATAGACAGTCAGTGCTTCATGGATGCTGGCAGTCAGGTCCACCTGGATACCTTCTCCTGAAGCCTCGATTCCATGGGTCGTCCCATTGTTGAGAGCTATCCAATCCGGACACAGTCCATGGGCATTCAGTCCCTGGCAGAGAAATTTGGCCTCTATCGGAGTGGAAAGGCCGAAGTCTCCCTTTATTTCACCAATTTCGGTTTCGTATCCGGCCCAGGATGGGATGGAAGAGGAAACTTCAATATTGGCCAGCAGGTTAAGATCATCAGTCATGTGGGATGCATCGATGGCGATGGAAGTGACGCCTGTATCGAACAGGGATGGAATCTCGGCCTTGGCGACGGCTACATCCTCCCACTTCTTCATGAAATAGTGATCCGCATGGACGGCAACAGGGATAGTTATGCCGAGTTTGTTGCACAGATAATCGACGCGGCGTGCCACGTTCCACAGAGTGGTTGGGCAGTATGTCGCTTCACTACGGGCTATTTCTATTATGATGGCTGCATTTGCTCGTTGAGCAGCTTTGAGTGCGCCTTCGATGACAAATATATTTCGTCCGTTGGCAGCGATGGTCATGGCCTGTCCCTTCTGGATCATGGCGCGATCAATGACTTTTCCACTGACAATAAGTGCTTGGGAATGAGGGAAATTTTGTACGACGTTCGGCGGTCTACCGACGGCAAGAGCTTTCTTGAATGTATCTTGGGACATGCCCTTCCTCCTTCAGAGAAGTTGTTGTGCAGGATCAGTTTCGGTGCAACACCCAATTAAAACGAATTGTGCACAAAAGTCAAAATGCACGGAGAGGATTTTGCCGGATAATAACCCACATCGGCTCCCCTTGGTCGGCGCGGACACTGAGTCCAGCCAACCAAAAGGAGCCGAAGGAAGGATAAGGCGGAATGTGCAACTACATTGTTGCTGCCTGCCGACGAACACGCTCTGACGTCTTGGTCTGTTGCGACCTGGCGGAGGACTCTACTCCCTCCATCGGTAACAGCGTGTAGCCCAGTTCCCGGGCCATGAATTCGAGAATGGAGACGTTGTGCGTCGCCTTGACTATCTCGAACATGGTTTCCGCACCAAGCTTGGCATGGTTGTCAAAAGGGTTGAGTTCGCGAAGCAGTGTAGAGTACGGCTTCTTGATCTCCCGGCAAACCTCTTTCGCCGGGATTCTGCCTTCCAGAACGATGTCCTGCATCTTCTTGGTCAGGTTTTTTTCAAACATGTTTTACCCCCCACATGTTAGAATTTTCTGCCTTGTATGGAAAGTTACTCCTATTTTTCTTTTAGCGTCAACGAAAATTGAATTAATGGCGAAAGTTTTTTGTATATTGATGTAGCGTATATTGTATATATGGTTTTTATTCAGTGTGTTATGAAATAAATCCCTCCAAGAAAAAGGGGAAATGATCTTTCGCCTTTTGAAGGCAATCGGTTTGCCGGTATTTTCGTCAATGTCATTCGGAAGGTGTCGGTGTTCTTCAAAGAGGGAGGCGGTCTTTCTTATGAAAGAGAGAGAAAATGGAATGGGGAGGCTTGCCCATGGCTTTCATTGGGAAAGGAGGAAGTAAGAATGCCGGTCCTGCTGATGGTTGTGCGGCTGACATCCATGCAGTGGGATACAAATCATTTGACCTGGATAGTCAAAGATTTTGCCTAAGGAGAAAGCGGCTTTGACGGTGGTTCGAGCACACTATGAAGCATGTCAAAAAGGGCACTTTTTTTCACCGGTTTGGGGAGGTGATCATCTGCCCCTGCTTCAAGGCATTTCTCCGCGTCTCCAGCCAGAGCGAAGGCAGTCATGGCGATAATGGGAACAGGGGCCAGGGTCTGTTCCTTTTCCCATTCCCGCATCAATTGAGTGGCCTCGTATCCGTCCATGATAGGCATTTGGATATCCATGAGCACACAATCGTAGCCGCCTTGCTTGAATTCATCCAGACCGTCGGCACCGTTTTCACGGACCACCAGTTCGCATGGTGTGTTTTTGAGATATGTCTGAATGACAAAGGCGTTGTAATTTGAGTCCTCCAGCATCAGGATCTTGATCGGAGGAAGTTCCGGTTGAATCATCTCCGGTTTTGGAGCGTGGGAGACAGGGATGGAAGCGTGTGGGGCAGAAGCAAACCTGGCGGTAAAAAGGAAAGTACTACCCTTACCGTGAGAACTTTCCACCCATATGGTCCCATCATTAGGACGAGTTGTTTGCTGATGGCAAGCCCGAGTCCAGTCCCTCCGTATTTTCTGGTCGTGGAGCTGTCAGCCTGAGTAAAGGAATCAAAAATAGTATCAAGCTTGTCAGCAGGTATTCCGGTCCCGGTATCCTTGACGGAAAATTGCAGCATCACGCCTCCTTGGGGATCGGGTGTGCGCTCTACTTTCATGCTGATGGATCCTTTTTCAGTGAATTTGACAGCGTTGCCAAGGAGATTGATGATGATCTGTCGGAGTCTGGTCGGGTCACCTGAGAGAGAATCGGGCACATCCTGAGCCAGGGAACAGGTGAATTTAAGCTCTTTTTGCTGGGCTTTAGGTTCGATGACGGTACATGCCTTGTCCAAGGTCTCACTTAGGCTGAAGTTGGTTTGTTCCAGTGAGAAGTGGCCGGCTTCGATTTTGGAAAGGTCGAGTATGTCATCAAGGATTTCCAGGAGACTGACTCCCGCTGATCGGAAAACCTGCACATACCGCCCCTGGTCCGGGGTCAGTTCTGTCTCCCACAAAATATCAGCCATACCGAGAATGGCATTCATGGGGGTTCGTATCTCATGGCTCATGCTGGCCAGAAATCGGCTCTTGGCAAGGTTGGCGACCTCAGCGGCCTGTTTAGCATTTTGCACATCTTCCAAAGCTTTGTTGAGTGAGGTGTTCTTCCGTTTCAACTCGTCTGTGCGTTCTTTGACAGTGTTTTCCAATGCATTTCTGTGGTCTTCCAGTCGTTCCTTTGATTCCTGAAGGTCTTCAATGAGATGTCTGACCGAATCTCGCATATCGTCAATGGCCCGCGCCAAAGTTCCCATTTCACCCGGGAGTCGGGTGTCAATGGGAGCGTCCAGATCTCCGTCAGCAATGGCTGTGGCTGATTCTTCCAAAAGTTTGAGCGGGTTGAAGAGTCTTCGGCGTGAGAATGAAAGGGTGGTTTGAGAAATGGCCAGGATGAGGATCATTGAAAGGGCCAGAGTGCCGACAGCATTGATGAGAATGTCGTGGCGAATGCCTTCCGTGGACATTGCCAGGTTGAATGTGCCGATCCATTCGCCATGCTTACGGATTTCGACTGTGCGGGTTCGAAATTTGTTCTTGCCGGTGAAATAGGTGAAAGGGTGCCCAGCGTATTGTGGACGAGCCTTGGAGGCCATTATTTCCCTGCCTGTAATGACCTGCGCATAGATTACCGACGGATCGTGAAGAACAGCGTTAATGAAATCTTTGGCCGAAGCATGGTCAACCTGCCAAACGGATGTGGCAAGGCTGGTTTCTGCCAGGGCTGCGATACCGTCAACCTTACTCTTGACCTGGGCATTGAGGCGGTACGCATTGAAAATAATGATGGCGAGAGAGAAAAAGAGAACAACCGCTGTGATGATGACGGTTTGCGCCAGAGCTGCCTTGCGACTGAGCGCGCTTGGGTGTGTTCGGCGTGCGGCTGTAGGAGTGCTCATGGCATCACTTTTGTCCAGGTTAATCTGTAATTATGTTTATCATATACGTTTTTCGTTTAAAATGCGCAAGGCAACTGTAGAAAATAGCATGTTCGTTACTGCCTTTTTTTGCCGGAATTAAGGGGAAGGGGAAAGGGGACAGCTTCACGCCATATGAGCGATGCAGCTTTTGGCCAATTCTTAGGAAAACACAGAAAAAGCGCTTATCTGAGCACGCTGTGGTATGTTCAGGTAAGCGCTTTTTAAAAATAGGTTTGCAGATTGTCTGTGAGGGAGGCCTGTCCTTCTTGCTTTCGAATCTGCAAATGAAAATTCACTTGACCTAGGCTGTACCTGTGTCCAGGTCATACCCCATCTCCATGGCCATGAATTGCAAAGGACGGATGTCGTCGGTCACTTTCATGATTTCAAGGAGTGTTTCAGCGCCGAGTTTGGCGCTGGCATCAAAGGGATTGATTTCGCGCATGAGAGTCGAATAGGGTTTGTTTATTTTTTCAGCCACAACTTTTGCCTGGATACCACTGTCGAGAATGCAATCCTGAACCACTTTGGTTACGTTCCTATCAAACATAGTGCCCTCCACATGTTTTGATTGCCTGAGCTGTTGCTTAAGAAAAGGTATTATTTGTTTAGCAATAGCTATGCCATGAGGGTGTTATTTTGTTTATAGTATGCAAAACCTAATGGTTATAAAAAATATAAACAGAAGTTGAGAAAAACATGAAATGCGATACATGTCGCATTGCGACATGCTGCGACATATGTTGCAACTAAAGTGTTGCATTGCGACATATCTTAAAAGGGGAGAGAGGGACAAAGGCACGAAAAAGGGGAGCCGCATAGCGACTCCCATTTTCGAGGTCCCGGCAAGCCGGGGTCCGAACCATGTTTTCAGGCAATTAGGTGTGGGTTGCGGTCCAATCCTTATTTGCGCCGTTGGAGGTGTTTGGTTCGGCCTAAGAGAGTGAGTTCCAGTCCAATCCTGCTGCCAGGATTTTCAGGACTCGGGGTACTGGTGCCAGCACTGGCGTCCAATGGTAAGGTCCGTTTTATATCAAATTGGAAAACGTCGTTGTTTTCCGCAATAGGATCCGTTCCGTCCGGCAGTGCTTCTCTCAGGCCTTTTCACCTGTGGACTTATATGTCCTGATCAAGTCCCACTGTCAGACTGCGTTTAACGTGCTTGATAGTCTCATCGAAAATCCCATCGGACTTGTACGGTGTCAAAAGAGAAGTTCTGACACTGCCGACGATGTTACCGTAGATGATCAGCGCTGTTTCCTCCGGAGGGAGATCGCGGACCGAGCCATCGGCTATCCCGAGAGACACGCATCGTTTCAGTTCTTCAATGAAGATACTGAATTTCTCAGCCACTCTGGCGGCATCAACGCCCGGTTCCATGTGGCTGAAGGGGGAGCAGCGAAGCAAAACCGGGAATCCGGTCCGGTGCTGTTCCGTAAAGTCAAAGTAGGCGGTCATGTAGCTGATGATACCATCCAACCCTGTGGGTTGGTTACTGGTCGCTTCCTGTAAACAGGCTATCAGCCTGTCCGCCATGTCAAATCCCGCGGCAAGGAACAAGTCCTGTTTACTGCCGAAGTAGTGTGATACCAATCCGAAGGAAACCTCTGCCCTTCCTGCCACGTCTTTGACTGTGGCTGCCGTAAATCCCAGTTGCCCGAAGGCTTCCTGGGCAGCCTTGAGTATCGCTTCCTTTTTTGTCATATCCACCACTTCTCCCTTTCGGGACGGCGTCGATTGATTGTGCAATCAATCTGTTGAGTCCGTTCTAGATTGATTGAGCAATCAGTGTCAAGCCGTTTTTCGATTTTTTCCCGCTACGACGTTCTTTTTTTGTTGTCGCATCAGTGTTTCTGCCATGCAGGAAGGGGGCTTTGTTCCCCTTCCTAAGTCCCCTCAACGTACTTTTTTATTTTGAATTCTTCTGAATCTTGGCCCACGAATCCCGGAGTGTTGCCGTGCGATTGAAAACCGGTTTTTCTCCTGGTTTGTGGTCTTTGCTATCAGCACAGAAATATCCTGTTCGTTCGAACTGGAAGTTCGTGCCCGGTGCCATCTCTCCCAGAGCTGGTTCCACCCAGCACTCATCGCGGACTTCGAGGGAGTGCGGATCGACGTAATCGACAAAGGTTTTCCCTTCTTCCGGGGCATTGGGATTTTCGCAGGTAAACAAGTTTGAATAGTTGCGAACTTCGGCCTTGAGAGCATGGGGAGCTGAAACCCAGTGCATGGTTCCTTTGACCTTGCGGCCATCCTTTGACCAGCCTCCCTTGGTTTCAGGGTCATAGGTCGCCCGTATTTCGACTATAGTGCCATTTTCATCTGTGTCGTATCCCGTGCAGGTGACATAATAGGCAAAGCGCAAGCGTACTTCACGTCCCGGTCCCATGCGGAAGAATTTTTTCGGTGGTTCTTCCATGAAATCGGCTCGTTCGATCCAGAGTTCCCTGGAAAACGGGACGATGCGTTCTCCATAGGTTTCATCTTCAGGGTGTAGCGGCATGGAGAATTCATCCACTTGGCCTTCAGGATAATTTTCTATGACCAGTTTGACCGGGTCCATGACTCCCAGATATCGCGGTGCTCGTTCATTGAGGTCCTGGCGAACGCAGTGTTCGAGCAGGGCATATTCGACAGTGGTGCCAGCCGCCTTAGCCACGCCGATTTTCTCGCAAAAATCGCGGATGGATTCCGGGGTGTATCCACGGCGGCGAAAGCCGGAAATTGTCGGCATACGCGGATCATCCCACCCCGAAACATGCCCTTCCTGAACCAACTGGATAAGCTTACGCTTGGACAGGACGGTTCCCGATATGTTGAGTCTGGCAAATTCATACTGGTAAGGGCGCTGGTTGAATCCGGGAAGTGTTGCCAGTTCGCTGTAAACGGCTTCGTTTTCGCCAAAAAGTTCAGGCTGCCTCAGGCCTTCCATGAGCGTCTCGACACACCAATTGTACAGCGGGCGGTTGTTCTCGAATTCCAGTGTGCAGATGGAATGTGTGATTCCTTCGATGGCATCAGACAATCCATGGGTAAAATCATACATGGGGTAAATACACCATGCATCACCAGTGCGATGATGTGTGGCGTGTTTGATACGGTACAAAGCTGGGTCGCGCAGCATGACATTAGCGGCAGCCATGTCTATTTTGCCACGGAGGATGCATTCGCCGTCCTGCATTTCTCCGGCCCGCATGGAGCGGAACAGGGAGAGATTTTCTTCCGCGCTGCGGTCCCGATAGGGTGAATTGACACCCGGCTGCTTGAGAGTCCCGCGGTTCTCACGGATTTCCTCGGCGGTCTGGTGGTCCACATAGGCCTTGCCCATCTTGATGAAAAGCTCGGCGATGAGGTACAGTTTTTCAAAATAATCCGAGGCGTAGAAATTGTTATCCCACTCAAAACCCAGCCACTGGACGTCTTCTCGAATGGAGTCGACGTATTCAGTATCCTCTTTAACCGGGTTCGTATCATCGAAACGCAGGTTGCATTTGCCTGCATAGTCTCGGGCGAGGCCGAAGTTCAGGCAGATGGACTTGGCATGGCCTATATGCAGGTACCCGTTAGGTTCGGGGGGGAAACGCGTATGAACCCTGCCGTTGTATTTCCCTGTTTCAATATCCTTATCTATAAGGGTCCGGATGAAATCCTTTCCTTTTTCTGGTGCTTCAGGCGTGTTGCTCATGGCTCCGTATCCTTGCTGAGTGAAGCCCCGATGGGGGCTATATCGAATTTTGAAAGCGGGTAAATGATACACCCCGCCGGGAATTGGGAATACGGTAAAACGTGTCAAGGGTCAACGAATGGCTCAAAAGTGTCTCTTTGTTGGGTAGAAATATGGACGTGAACTATGATTTGCGGCATATGGATCAGTATGAACTCCTTTTTGCATAAAGTTCTTTGCGTATGTCTTGGGGGAGTCTTTGCTCTTTTGTTGGGGGGCTCGGCACGCGCCCGAGAACTCCATGTGGGTATCGGGTATGCTATTCCCCCTTATGTCATAACGGAGTCGGATGCCGGATTGGAAGTTGATATCATCAGGCAAGCCTTGCTGGAGGCTGGATATGAATCTCTTTTCATCTATCTGCCGAATCTGCGGTTGCCTGTGGAATTCGCCAAAGGCAATCTCGATTGTGTGGCAGCGAATTCAGTCTATGATCTGGGCAAAGACTCGGGGCGAAGCGCTTTTCCTTCTCAGAAAACAATAGCGTATCGGAATTATGCGATAACTCTCAGGGATGATTGGCTCCATATCGCTTCAATCAATGATTTGGCTGGTAAAACAGTCCTTGGTTTCAATAACGCAAGGCTTTTTTTGGGGCCGGAATTCAGAGCCATGGCTCGTTTAAATACGAATTATCGGGAGCTTGACGACCAGTCGCTTCAGGTGCGGATGTTATTTGCGCGTCGAGCGCAGGTTGTCATTGCCGATAAATTCATTTTTCTGTGGTGGAGAGAGTATCTGAAAAAAGTTTCACCATCCATGAAAAGGGAGCTGTCACTTCCCCTGGCTTTTCATGAGATCTTTCCGCCATCTCCCCGCAGAGTCTCCTTTGCATGGCCTGAAGTACGGAGTGCCTTTGATTCAGCCCTTGATGAGCTGCGCAAAAGCGGTCGCTTGGAAAGTATCATTAACCAATATATTCAGCCATGAATGAATTTTGGAAACGCGAAATTCCATCTTTGATATAGCTGTTTCCTGTTCCGTTGCGCCTTCCTGAATGGCTGTGTTTCCTTGAAGGTCTTTGAGAGGAAGAGTGTGCTGTGTGGGGTACTCCCCCACGAAGAGTGACCGACGGTCACAAAGTGTGTCCTGCGCACACCCCATTGACCCGATCTTGCTGCTGGCTTAACCTGCCTGCATTTCATGAACTTTTCACCGGGGGATTCTGATGCCCATGACCAATCATGCCTTTGGTGCAGTCGAGGTTTGTATCGACTACGCCGCCATCAACGGGATTTTTGAGGCTGCTGCCGCTGAAGGGCGTGAGACGCTGTTCGAATATGAGGTCTATTCTCTTCTCCGGGATTCTGGTGCGGAGACTCCGCCGCGATCTGTTTTGTTGACACGAGGGGGACGCCCCTCGGACAAGGAACTTGCCGCGCTGCCTGGTGACCGTGTGGTGCTCAAGATCGTCTCGCCGAACATAGTGCACAAGACTGAAGTGGGAGGCGTTGTCGTGGTGGAAAATTCGCCGGACAAAATCAGGTCGGCATGGCGGCGCATGGTGTATGAGGTGCCGGAGAGGTGTGCGGCCATGTTTGAACACTCGCCGGACTCTGCCCCGAAAGTCTATGCTGGTCTTGAAGGAGATGCCTTGAATGCGGCCATTGCAGCTGATATCAGGGGAGTGCTCATGGTTGAATTTATGCGTCCTGATTCCCAGGCGTTCGGGAATGAATTAATTGTGGGAATCAGGAGAACAAGAGAATTCGGCATGGTTATTGGGGCCGGTTTGGGTGGTACTGACACTGAACTCTATGCTGAACGATTTAGAAAAGGACAAGCTATAGCAGCCTCTTCAACGGCATTGACTGACGGTGAAACTTTTTTCAAATTATTTCGCAACACACTTTCTTATAAAAAGCTGGCAGGATTGACCCGTGGCCAGCGGCGTCTTGTGACTGATGAACAACTCATTGAATGTTTTTCCTCCTTTATTGATATGGCGAACTTTTATTCGCCGGAAAATTCCGATGCACCTTTTATTATCGAAGAGCTGGAGATAAATCCTTTTGCGTATGCTGATTATCTCATGGTTCCGCTTGATGGGATGTGCCGTTTTTCCCGTCCTGGTGTTCTCCCCGCATCCCGGCCAGTGGAAAAAATAGGTCACCTTTTGCATCCTCGAACCATTGGGATTGTTGGCGTTTCCTCCACACGGATGAATTTTGGCAGAATCATTCTCAAGAACATCCTTGATGCCGGATTTGATCCTGAGGACGTGGTTGTCGTGCGTTCCGGGATTGAGTCAATTGACGGGGTCCGCTGTGTCGAGAGCCTGCGAGCCCTTGAGGCTTCACTCGATTTGTTTGTTGTGGCCGTGGGGGCGGAGCAGGTTCCGGGGTTGGTGGAAGAAGTCATTGAGCGAGAGTGCGCCGAGTCGGTCATGCTCATTCCCGGAGGGTTGGGAGAGACTGCCGAAAGTGAAGAGCGTGCTCGGGAAGTGGTGAGTCGAATCAATGCAGCCCACGCCACAGGAGGTGGCCCTGTCTTCCTCGGTGGAAACTGCATGGGAGTCGTCTCCCGGCCCGGAGCCTACGATACATGGTTCATACCGGAGGAGAAGTTGCCCAAATTTTCTTCCGGCAAGCATCATCGGGCGGCATTCATCTCGCAGTCCGGCGCGTTCATGCTCACGCGATTATCCCAATGCCCACTTTTGGACCCTGCTTACATGGTCTCCGTGGGCAATCAGACGGATCTGACCCTTGGTGATCTGGTGAGTTGGTTTGCCGATTGCGATGATGTGGATGTCATTGCTATTTATGCCGAAGGCTTCAATGACATGGATGGGCTTGCTTTTTGCCGAGCCGTGCGGCGTGCCGTTTTGGCTGGCAAGGATGTCGTTTTTTACAAGGCGGGCAGGACACCTGAAGGCAAGTCTGCGACCAGCGGGCATACAGCGTCACTGGCCGGGGATTACACCGTGTGCGAATCCTGTGTTCGTCAGGCTGGGGCAGTAGTGGCGCAATCTTTTACTCAATTTGAGAATCTGTTCATGCTCGCTGAAAGACTCCACTCCAAGACCATTGCCGGGAATCGCCTTGCAGCAATGTCAGGGGCGGGATTTGAAGCTGTGGGAATGGCTGATTCCATCCATTCTGATGATTATCGCATGACCCTCGCTCCTCTGGCGAAAAATACGGTGGCTGCGCTTGAAGCCCTTTTTGTTGCAAACCGCCTTGACGGGTTGGTCACCGTGACAAATCCGTTGGATATTACCCCAGGTTCCAATGACCATGTCCATGCCGAAGCCATTCGTCTTCTGGCTCAGGACTCTGGTGTTGACGCCGTCGTCGCCGGACTTGACCCCATGTCACCTGTGATGCGTACCCTGGCAGACCCGAACCATGCCGAATTTCATTTCGAAGATGAGCGGTCCATCGCCGCGCTTCTGGAAGATCTGCTGCCATCCCTTGATACTCCTGTGATCGGAGTGGTTGATGGAGGGCGTCTCTATGATCCTTTGGTTGACAAACTCAAGGAGGCTGGGCTCTGTACTTTCCGTACTTCCGACCAGGCCGTGGCGGCCCTCGCACAATACCTTGACGGGAGACTTAATGCGCAGCGTATTCGCCGGATCGACAAAACTGAAGGTCAGTGCTGATCTTTCGGCAAGGTGCTGGCTATTTCAGGGAATTTATTAGCAGATATGTATATTGTTAACAGGTGTGTATTACAAAAATGTTAATATTCTTTTCTGGAGTAATGTAGATAAAGCACTGTATATACTCGTTAAAAAGATAATAGTCTTGCATGGCACTGTGTTTGCTTTGTCCCTGCCATGCTACCCACAGTGCACGGACTCAAACTTTCGGCGTTGCTCGCCATATGTCAGGCCATAGACCAAGCTCTCAATTTGGAATCCGCCTTGGATGGAGTGTTGCGCATTTTATCCGAGCAACTTTCCATGCAGCGGGCGACCGTGACCCTTTATGACCCGGAAACCGGGCATCTTTCCATCAATGCTTCGTATGGTTTAACCGTCGAGGAAAAACAACGCGGCGTGTACAAGCTGGATGAAGGTGTCACGGGGCGGATTTTCCAGACCGGTGAACCTTATTATGTCCCGGATATCGATAAGGAGCCACTTTTTCTCGACAAGACCGGGTCGCGTCGAGTCAAGCGGGGTATGATTTCCTTTATCGGAGTACCGATCATCCTGCACGGTGATCCCATTGGCGTTCTCAATGTGGATCGGCTCTTTGCAGATGACGTGGCCTTTGAAGAAGATGTGGATTTCTTGAAGGTCGTGGCTACGCTCATAGGGCAGTTCATCAGCCTGAATGAGAAGATCATGAAGAGGGAAGCCGTGCTCAAGCGCGAAAATACTTCCCTTAAATATCAGATATCAAAGAACACCAAAGGACCATACATCGTCGGGCACAGCGCAGCCATGGTGGAGGTACAGCGCCAGATGGAAAAGGTTTCTCCGACCAGGGCCACAGTGCTTTTGCTTGGAGAATCCGGTGTCGGCAAGACTCTTATCGCTCAGATCATCCACGAATTATCCGAGCGCAAAGGGCATCCTTTCATCAAACTAAACTGTGCTTCAATTCCCGGAAATCTTTTGGAATCCGAGTTGTTCGGTCATGAAAAAGGAGCCTATACCGGTGCCAACGGCTCCAGGCCCGGTCGATTTGAAGAAGCGGATAGTGGAACTATCTTTCTTGACGAAATTGGTGAACTGCCGTTGGCTCTTCAGGCCAAGCTCTTGCGGGTTTTACAGGAAAAGGAACTGGAACGGCTTGGATCGAACCGGACACGCAGCATTGATGTTCGTATCCTGGCCGCAACCAACCGTGACCTTGGTGACCTTGTGGAACGAGGCAAATTTAGACTGGACCTTTATTATCGTCTAAACGTCTTTCCGGTACGTGTCCCGGCACTCAGGGAACGTAAGGAAGATATTACCGGGTTGATCAACCATTTTCTCCAAAAAATGGCTGATGATTACGGAAGAACAATTCATTTTACCTCCACAGCTCTGGATGCGCTGATCCGCTATGACTGGCCGGGGAATGTTCGGGAGATGCAAAACCTCATCGAGCGTCTTGTCATCATGTCGGACACCGAGCGCATCAGCCTGGAGTTCCTCAAAGCCTACCTCGCTCCGGGGCAAACTTCTGCCGTGCAGGAAGTCGTTCATTTCTCGGAGGAGGCACCACGGTTTTCTTCTCTCAAGGAATTTGAGCGAAACGAGGTGCTTGCCGCATTGGAAAGAAGTGGTTGGATTCAGTACAAAGCTGCTGAAGCGTTAGGTCTGTCTGCTCGTCAGATGGGATATCGTGTCAAGAAGTACGGACTGGAATCCATGATCGCGGAAGGCCGCGCCAAGCTCAGGCGAATCAAGGAAGTGGAAATGTAATATTTTCGGCATACCTCCACCCTTAGCCAGACAGGCCCCATCGACCGCATTGATGGGGCCTGTCTCGTTGTGGTGACAGAGCAGGTTGTTGTTGAACAGCGAGCCAAAACAGGTGTAGGCTTGTCTCTCGAAACATATGGAGAAAACCAATGCCATCATTGAAAATAGATACATTTATGCCCCGTGAGGATCTGGCTGATTTTTTTCGCCGCTTGGCCCATGCCTTGGAAACGGGGGAAGGGGGAGAGCTTGCCTGTGCTCGTGAGTTCAAGAAAATCAAGATCAGTCTTAAGGACGAATACGGCCAGGTGTCTCTCAGGGCCAGAGTCAAGTCCGCCAGTGAGTGTCAGGCCGAAGAACCGGACTCGTTACCCAGTGAGACTCTGCACACACCCCCTGCACCGGCCAAACCGAAGTACAAGTTCCTCAAAAAACGCATGGGGTCGAGTTTCAAGGTCCTTTTCAAAATGATCCACCAGGGGAAAATGCCACCGGCAGCCGCAGTGGAAGAATTTTTGAATGATTCAAGAATAATGGTCTCATATCCAGGGTATGGGGACCCGGCTTACGACGCTTATATGGCCGCGTGTGACGAATTTGCAGCAGCATATGAATCCGGGGATTTGAAACGTCTCAATATGACAGTGGATACGTTGGTTCATCAAAAAGGACACTGTCACGCCAAGTACAAGTAGGTGGGAAATGCCTGATGAAAGTTTTGACCTGAGTATTGCGGAGAACGGTCCTCGTTGTCTTTTCTTCAGTGGTGGAACAGCACTTCGCGGAGTCTCCCGAGAGCTGATGCGTCATACGGCCAATTCGGTGCATGTTATCACTCCCTATGATTCCGGGGGAAGCTCGGCCGTGTTGCGACGGGCTTTCGGCATGCCGGCGGTTGGTGATATCAGGAATCGGCTTATGGCTCTTGCGGATTTGTCAGAAAAGGGCGGACGTGAGATTTTCGCCTTGTTTACCTATCGTTTTTCCAGAAAGGAATCGAATGCTGACCTTGCTGCGGAATTACGACGCATTGCTCAAGGAAAACATATTCTGGTCAATTTGTTGCCGGAGACAAAGCGGCCACTCATTCAGGACCATATACAATATTTTTTGCAAGTGATGCCCGCTGATTTTGATCTGCGCGGTGCCAGTATAGGCAACATTGTGCTGACTGCGGGATATCTTTCCCATGGCCGCCGTCTGGCTCCGGTTATCGAAATATTTTCGCGATTGGCCGGGGTTCGCGGTGCGGTTTGTCCTGCGGTTGACAGGGACCTGCACCTGGCGGCGGAACTGGCTGACGGGGATATTGTTGTGGGACAGCATCTGCTGACCGGCAAGGAGACTGGCCCTTTATCCAGCCCCATTAAGCGGGTGTGGCAAACACAAGCATTGGATTCGGCAGCCCCTGTTGTCTCTTCGGCGGAGAGGGACGTCTGTGCTCATATAGAAAGCGCTGATCTGATCTGCTACCCAGTGGGAAGTTTTTACAGTAGCGTGGTTGCCAATCTTCTGCCGCAGGGCATAGGAGCATGTGTGGCTGCAAATCCCTGTCCGAAGGTCTTTGTTCCCAATCCGGTCGGAGATCCCGAACTCCTGGGGCATGGCGTGACCGATCAGGTCCGCGTGTTACGCCGATATCTCCAACTCAGCGGTGCCCCTGAAGCGGCGGAAGTTTTGGGAATCGTGCTGGTTGACAGGAATCAGCCCTATCCGGGCGGCTTGGATATTTCCGCTTTGGAGCATCTCGGTGTGACGGTTGTTGACACATCTCTCGCATCCGCCGAAAGTGCTCCCTGTTTTGATCCGGTTCTGCTAACGGAAGCGTTGTTGTCTTGTCTCCCGTAATTTACAAATGACGCGGGGCGGGATAGAGTTATTTCAATCGGAGGACTCACCATGAAAGCCATGCTGCTTGAGACATATGGGGACGGGTATGATTTCGTACAACATGATGTGTCGCGTCCGGTTCCCATGCCCGGACAAGTGCTCATTCGGGTTGTCGGATCAAGTTTCAATCCTATCGATAACAAGATAGCGACGCTTGGTGATCAACTCGGCTTCGCTCCTGCGCTTCCTGCAATACTCGGCATGGATGTGGCCGGGATTGTCGAGGACGTTGGTGGAGGAATGTCCCGGTTCCAGCCTGGTGATGCTGTCTTTGGCTGTGCCGGAGGGCTTGGCTCGATTCCAGGCGCTCTTGCCGAATTCATGGTTGCGGACGAACGTTTGCTCGCTTTGGCTCCCACATGCATGGATTTGGCGGATGCGGCGGCTTTGCCGTTGGTCTCCATTACGGCCTGGCTCGGGTTGTTCAATAAAGCGAGGATTTCTTCTGGTGAAACACTGCTTGTCCAGGGTGGTGCGGGCGGCGTTGGGCATGTCGCGGTGCAGCTTGGCAGATATGCCGGGGCGCATGTTCATGCAACCGTCTCCGGCGATACCAAAGGGGCAGTCGTCGAAAGCCTCGGTGGTATTCCCGTGAATTATCATGATGTCGAGATGGCTGAATTAGTGGCCGATACACCGGAAGGGGAAGGTTTCAACGTAGTCTTTGATACTGTCGGCGGCAAGACTTTGGACGCGTCTTTCTTGGCAGCAGCCAATAATGGCAGAGTCATAACCACAGTTTCGCGGTCGACCCATGACCTGAGTTTGATGCATGCCAAAAGTCTTTCCCTGCATGTTGTCTTTATGCTTCTTCCCCTGTTTACGGGAGAAGACAGGCATCCATACGGCCAGATTCTGGGCCAGATCGCCACCTTGGTCGAACAAGATGCCCTGGCAATTCTACTCGACCAGGAACGGTTTTCCTACACGGATATAGGGCAGGCCCATCGGTATTGGGCATCAGGTGAAGCCATGGGTAAGATTGTCATCGATGTTGCCGACTAGAGATGCCTCATCGGCTTTTTGCTTTCCGCCAAAAATCACGAATTGTACAAATCATTTAATATACCGAACAATTTCCGTTATGAAGGGTGTGGAAAACACCGAAACCTGTCGGGATTGTTGGTGTAAATATAATTTGCGGCTTGACAAAAACGGGCCGTGAGTAAATGCTGAAAAAGTTAAAAATGGTACAGTGTTGCGGCGCATGCAGGGTGCCCCGTCTCCCAATTGTTTTACCATTCAATCCAGAGTCAGGCGCTCATTATGTCTTCAGAAAACAATATACCTCCCAAAACCGAAACGGCTCAGCTCTCGAATTCCACACGTCAAGGAACCGGGGGCGGGGTGGAAGACACTTCCAAAAGTGCTGAGGCTTTTTCCGGGCCTCCTCCCGGCAAAAAAATCGGGGCTGGTTCCACCACACAAGGCCAGCAGAAAGCTGCCGCTGCCGCCGAAGGGACGCAAGGAGCGGCTCAGGCCGGACCACCTTCTCCCCCGACGGGACAACAGCCAAGCGGGCCTGACCTTGAACGTGATGAACGTCTGTCGCCCAAGGATATCGATTTTCAACCACCTTTGGTGATCTGCCTGTCGATCATCAGCCGTCTGATGGGCAAGCCTGTTTCTTCGGCAACGCTCAAAGCAGGTATTCCCCAACAGGATGGTGTTATCACGGCCGCTTCCATAGTCCGGGCTGCCGGCCGTATAGGCATCCGGGCCAAAACCGTGCATCGTGGAGATCTTCGTTCCATTACCAAACTGGTACTGCCATGTATTCTGCTCTTGCGAGGGGGTAATGCCTGTGTCCTGATTGATACGGATGATAAGATGGCCCGAGTCATGGTCCCCGGACAGGGAATGGACGAGACGGAGATGGATTTGGCGACTCTGGAATCGGAGTACACCGGATACGCCATTTTGTGTCATCGCGAGTCCAAGCTTGACAAGCGGGCGAGTGAACTGAAACTCGTCAAGACCAAACGGTGGTTCTGGGGGGCCATGCTTCAGTTTTGGCCAATATATCGCCATGTCATCGCTGCTTCCATCATGACCAACATGATTATCGTGGCTTCACCGCTCTTTGTCATGAATGTGTATGACCGGGTTATCCCCAATAATGCCGTGGAAACTCTCTGGGCACTGGCCATCGGCATCTGTCTTGCGTATATATTTGATTTTACGCTCAAAAATCTGCGGTCTTATTTTGTCGATGTGGCGGGGAGGAATGCCGACGTTCTGATCGGGAGCCGTATCATGCAGCATCTTATGTCAGCTCGGTTGGACCATATGCCCGAGTCTGCCGGGGCTGTCGCCAACAACGTGCGTGAGTTTGAATCATTGCGCGAGTTTTTCAGCTCCAGTTCGCTGGTGGCGCTTATTGACATGCCTTTTTTGCTCCTGTTCATTCTGGTCATCCATTTTATCGGTGGGCCTATTGCCTGGCCCATCTATATCGCAGTGCCTTTGGTTATTCTGTTCGGGGTGTGCCTTCAGATTCCCTTTCAGCACATCATTGAGAATCACTACAAGGAATCGACCCAGAAACATGCGCTGCTCTTCGAAATAGTGCAGGGACTGGAGACCATCAAGACCTCCATGGCCGAGGGCCGGATGCAGGGGCGGTGGGAAAACGTCGTCGGGATGTCGGCCATGTCCAACAGCCGGGCCAAGATTTTGGCGAATATCTCTGTTACCTTCTCCATTTTTGTCACGCAGATGGTTTCGGTTTCGATTATTATCATCGGTGTTTTTCTCATTTCCAAGGGTGAATTAACCGTGGGTGGACTGATTGCCTGCAACATTCTCTCTGGGCGGGCAATGGCTCCTCTGAGTGCAGTCGCGGGATTATTGTCCCGTTTTCAGCAATCGCGCATGGCACTCAATGCACTCGATATGCTCATGGAGATGCCGAGTGAGCGGCCGACCGAAAAGGAAACGTTTCATTATGGTGCCGTGGAAAGTTCCTTGCAACTTGAGAATGTTTCCTTCAGCTACCCTGGAACAGACAAGGCCGTTCTTCATGACATCAATTTGAATCTCAAGCCCGGTGACAAGGTCGGTATTGTCGGCCGAACCGGGGCAGGTAAATCCACCCTCGGCAAACTGATAGTCGGTCTTTACCAGCCGCTCAGTGGTGCGGTGAAGGTTGGTAATATCGATCTGCGTCAAATGGATGTGGCAGATTTACGGCGTAAGGTGGGATATGTCTCGCAGGATTCCCTGCTTTTTTACGGGACACTCAAGGATAATCTTGCTTTCGGGTTGCCGGAAGCAGATGACCAGACGATCAAGGAGGCGGCTGATATCGCCGGGGTCAATGATTTCGTCAAGGATCATCCTGCTGGATTCGGCATGATGGTGGGAGAGCGGGGGACTTCGCTGTCAGGTGGGCAACGCCAAGCGGTTTCCGTGGCTCGGGCCATTTTACCCGATCCTGAAATTCTGATTATGGATGAACCTTCCAGCAATATGGACAATCAGTCGGAATATCGGCTCAAGTCAAAGCTTGAGCCATTTGTCAGGGAGAAGACTCTCATCGTGATTACACATCGTCATTCCATGTTGGACTTGGTGAACAGGCTGGTTATCATGGATAAAGGGCGCATCGTTGTTGATGGGCCGAAGAAGGCTGTTCTCGACGGGTTGCGATCCGGCAAGATCAAGGTCAACATGTGAGGCCGTGATGAGCAATAAAAAATTTGATAGAGAAACACTGCTGTTCATGTCCGAAGTGGATCAGGCCATGCATGGTTCCGGGCGAAAGCTTGCGTATCTGATGTCTGTTTCCATTGTGTTGATGTTCGTGGGTTTTCTGGTCTGGGCCAAGTTTGCCGTTCTGGATGAAGTGACGCGGGGGTTTGGCAAGATCATTCCATCCCAACGAATTCAGGAAATACAGAATCTCGAAGGCGGCATCCTGAGCGAAATTTATGTTGATGAAGGCCAGGTGGTCAAAAAAGGCGATGTCTTGTGCCGGTTGCATAATGAGCAGGCTGCCAGTTTTTACCGAGATGCCTTTGCAAAAGCGCTTGAGCATCGGGCGGCTATTGCTCGGTTGATAGCCATTGTTGAAGGGATTGAACCAGTCTTTGATGATGAATTGGTGGAAAAAGCGCCGCAGTTGGTGCAGGACCAGCGCCGTATTTATAAAGCCCAATTGGATCAGTTTGATATCGAAGTCAGTTTGCTCCAAGATCAATATGAGCAGAAGAACCAGGAAATCAATGAGATGAAAGCGCGCCGCAACCAGCTCGATTCAAGCCTGAAAGTGGCAAAAAAACAGCGGGCTATTGCCAAACCATTGGTCGAGAAACATATTCATTCAGAACTGGACTATCTGGCGCTTGAGCAAAAAGTACTGGAGTTGAACGGAGATGTTCAAGCCTTGAATTTAGGTATTCCCCGCGTGGAATCTGCGGCTCGTGAGGCAAAGGGACGTGTCGAGCAGCGCAAAGCCGAGTTTCGCAGTGCTGCACTGGAAGAAATCAACCAGCGTCGACAGGAACTGAGTTCTATTCGGGAATCCTTGAGTGCCGGAAGCGACAGAGTGACACGGACCGATGTTCGATCTCCGGTGAGAGGGATTGTCAAAACGATTCACATCAATACCTTGGGTGGTGTTGTTCAGCCTGGTGAGTCGATCATGGAAGTCGTTCCTTTGGATGACTCCCTGCTCGTCGAAGCCCGTATCAAACCTGCTGATATCGCTTTTCTTCATCCCAGACAGGCTGCCCAAGTTAAAATTACTGCATATGACTCAGCTATCTACGGTGGACTGGATGGGACTGTCGAGCATATCAGTGCGGATACCATTGCCGATGAACGAGGCGAAAATTATTATCTTGTGAAGGTCAGAACCTCGAAGAGTGTCATGGAATACCGTGGAGAAAGCCTTCCTATCATTCCGGGCATGACCGCTCAGGTTGATGTCCTGACCGGCAAGAAGTCTGTTTTGGATTACTTGCTCAAGCCTATTCTCAAAGCCAAACAAAACGCGCTCCGGGAGCGCTGATCGTCGTTGATGACGCGAGCCAGCCTCATACGTCGGATGGCGGCGGTCGCTTTATTGGTGGCCGCCTTCGCTATTTATCCGATGGTTGGTGGGACGACGCAGACGCAAGGTGCCGGGAACACGGAAAAGGAGGCGGCTGCGGATGATACAGTTGCTGAAAACCCCTCGGTTGAGAGCGGTTCAGAAGAGACTCAGGTTCGGGAAGTAATCTCTTCGGGCAGGCAAGAGACACCCCCGAAGAAGGCCGTTTCCACTCAGGCCGTCACAAAAGAGGTGGGTATTCACGCTGACCGGGGTGCCTCAACTCCGGTCGTTCCAGCATCCAGCCAGGCTGAAGCAGTGTTTTCCTCAACCCCGGTCACTTCCAAAAAAACGTCCCCCGTACTCAAGTCATCTCAACCGACCTCTCCCGTAGCCAGGAAGGAAAAGGTCCCGGTTGTCCGTTCGGTGCCTGCTCCTCGAAAAGCAGGAAAAGAGACCCCCCAATCAAAGAAAATTCTGCTTTTCGACACCATTGAATTTAAGGGAAAAATAAGAAAACTTCCCAAGTGGTCGAGAGTGCTTGCCAAAATGAAGGCTTGGAAAGGATACTTCAAGGATGCGCAGAGCGCGAAGCTTCCTTCCAGGTCAGGTTGGGTGAAGCTCAGGCGTGATGTCGCGGGGCTTGATCGTATGGGAAGACTCAAAGCGGTCAATAAATTTTTCAATAAATGGCCGTATCGATTGGATGCGGCGAATTACGGGGCCAGTGATTACTGGGCGACCCCCATGGAGTTCCTCAGAAAATCAGGAGATTGCGAGGATTATTCCATTGCCAAGTTTTATGCGTTGCAGGAGCTTGGTTTTACTGGTGATTCAATGCGAATAGTGGCTCTCAAGGACCGGATCAGAAATATCGGACACGCAGTTCTTGTGGTCTATCTTGGCAACGATGCCTATGTGCTGGATAATCAGACCAATATGGTCCTGTCTCATGTCAAATATAAGCATTATGTTCCCCAGTATTCGGTGAATGAGCACTTTCGATGGATGCATGTTCCCAGGTCGAAGAAGAGTGTGCGTCGAAGCGTGAAGAAAAAATAGAGGGAGAGGCATGCTGCCTGTCCTGTCAACAACCAGATGGAGTCAACTATGGCACAGCAGACCAACTCAGAATTACCGATAAGCATCGGCGGAGCAAGGCAGGGGGTTAAGATCACCGTTGTCCTCGCTTTCGTGCTGGTGATTTCCGCAGGTATCCTGTTCCTGGCGAGCCGGGCAGTGGGCATCAAGAAATCCGAAGGACTGGAGAATCTGGAGAAACGGTATAAACTTTTGGCTCATGGCCGTGGTGAAATGTTTACGGCCTGGCTGGAGAACCTGTCTCATCAGGGTGACAGGTTGATAAAGTCTGATCTTTTCAGGCTCTACGCCGCTGAAGTGGACAGTTTTGATGGTGATCTGGCCGGTATTTTCGGTGCTGTCGCCATTGAAGACGATGATTCTCAGGGAGAGGGAGCCGAACTCGCGGCACAGTTGCCCATGATGCAGAATATGCTTAGGGAATTTTCTACTTACTCCGGCTTTGTCAATGCCCGGATTCTCAATCGCCATGGGGATGCCTATATAGCCACGGATGGCTATCTGCCACCAATGTTGCCGGAGCAGTTGGAGCAGGCGACAGAATCCATGAAGAGCGGCAAACCTCGATTCTCTCCCCTTCGCAAGACTTTGCAGGGGCTTGAGATGGATGTCTATGTGCCTCTTTATTCTCCTGATGGGGCGGAAAATGAGGAAGCACCAATCGGTGCGCTGATGATGACCCGACAAGTTTCTGGTAAAATAACGGAGCTGCTTGCGAATTCAGTGCTTTCTTCTCAGGGCGAACGGACTCGTTTGATCCAGAAAGGCGTTGGAGGCTATCGGCAGGTGACACCGTGGACCACGGATGGCTTTACACCTGTGCATAGTGATATCGCATTGGATGAAAACGGGGATATCCCATTTGGTGAACGGGGAAGCCTCTCCGAGCCTGAACAGAAAGTTTTTTCACTTGGGCACATGATCCATGGTCCTGATTGGTGGGTTGTTCAGGAAGGTGATTATAGTGAGGCCATGGGACCTCTTGTCGCTTTCAGAAACAGTGTGACTGTGGTTGCCGGATTGGGAATTCTTACGGCCTTGCTGATAGCGGGCTTGGCTTGGTGGGTTCTTGCCGGAGTTCAAAGCCAGAGAATAGCAGAAGAATTCAAAGCTCTTGCTGCTCAGATCGACGATCAGAAACGGTTTATCGATTCCATCAATGCCAATATCGATGAATTTATTACTCTCAAGGACCTTGAGGGGAAATACACATATGTCAATGATGCCTTCGCCGAAGCGGTTGGGCGCAAGAAAGATGAACTGATAGGTATGGATTCCGCTGCTGTTTTCGGTTTTGACACGGCAAAGCGAGTGGGGGCGGATGATGGAATTGTCTGTCAGACGGGACGCAAGGAAATCATCAATGAGTCATTTTTCCTCCATTCTCAGCGCTATGAGTTCCAGATTTCCAAGTCTCCCTACATGGACAAGGACAACATGTGTCAGGGGATTGTCGAGGTCTACAGGGATATGACGGAATTTGTGGCAGTGCAGGAAAAGAACAAGCGTCTGATCAAACGGGCCATGGAGGCCCTCGGTTCGACGATTGAGGCCGCAGACCCGTATTTGGGCGGGCACACCAAGCTGATGGCCGGGCTTTCAGTGGAAGTCTCCAAAACCATGCACTTGTCGGAAATGGAGATGGCTGAAATAGAAACAGCCGCCAACCTTTCGCAGATCGGAAAAATGTTTGTCGCCAATGAGATCCTGACCAAGCCGGGCAAATTGACTGATGAAGAAATGGCAGCCATGGAAGAGCATGTGGAACATGCGTATCGGATACTCAAGGATATAGACATCGATGAAGGGGTGTTGAAGGCCATTTATCAGATGAATGAGCGAAATGATGGATCTGGATATCCCAAACAGCTTGAAGCGGAGGATATTATTCTGTCTGCTCGCATTCTTTCGGTGCTCAATGTCTTTTGCGCGATGATCCGTCCGCGTTCCTATCGAGGAGCCAAGGCACCCCGCGAAGCTTTGGGAATTTTGGCAGCAGATGCGACCAAATTCGATGCTGCTGTTGTCGAAGCATTGGGGAATGTCCTCAAGACTCCTTCGGGTGAGCGGTTACTCGAAGGTCGGGCATAGCTCGTAATATTCCATCTGGTATGAAAAAAGTCCCCGAAGCTCCGTCTTTGGGGGCTTTTTCTTGAATCGGAGAAAGGGAGCAGAGGACTGCGGTAAATTGAGGGCAGATCCTTTTGCCTTGTGTGGTCATATGTTTCGCATGAAGTGACCGATTTTCTCGGCGATTGTTTGAACGAAAACATACAAGGCAGGAACAACGATGACACCGAGCACTGTTGCCGCGATCATGCCGCCAAAGACCGAGGTGCCCAATGCATGGCGGCTTCCTGAGCCTGCCCCGGCAGCAGTGACCAGCGGGATGACACCGAGAATAAAGGCGAAGGAGGTCATGAGAATGGGTCTGAAACGAAGCCGTGCCGCCTCCACGGCTGCTTCGGCAATGCTTTTCCCCTGTTCATGTTGTTCCTTGGCGAATTCAACGATCAAGATGGCATTTTTGGCTGCAAGACCAATCAGCATCACAAGGCCGATCTGGGCATAGACATTGTTATCCAGCCCTCGCACCCATTGGGAAGCCATGGCCCCGAAGATGCCGAGGGGAACGCAGAAGATGACGGCAAAAGGAGTTGCCCAGCTTTCATACTGAGCCGCCAGCACCAGGAAGACCATGACAATGGCCAGAGTGAATATCATGCCAGCCTGACCACCAGCAGTCTTTTCCTGATAGGCGATCCCGGTCCATTCATATCCATAGCCGGTGGGAAGAGTCTCATCGGCGGTCTGCTCTATTGCGGCCATGGTCTGGCCAGAACTATATCCGGTGGCCGGTGTGACAGTGATCTCCACAGTGGGGAAAATGTTATACCGCTGAATGTATTCCGGCCCGGTCATTCGGGTCGCAGATCCAAGGGTGGTGAGAGGAACCATCTGTCCTTTTCCTGACCGCATGTAGAATTTACTCAGGTCGTCAATCCTGGTGCGGTAGTTTGATTCCGCCTGGGCCATGACTCGGTATGTTCTGCCATATTTATTGAAATCATTGATGTAATATCCGCCAAGATAGGTCTGCATGGTGGTGAAGACATCATCGATTGGCACATTGAGCTTTTTGACTTTATCCCTGTCTATTTCAACGTAATACTGCGGGACTCTACTGGAAAAGGTCGTAAAGGTGCTGGCGACCTGTGGCAGTTTGTTGGATGCACTCATGAAATTGTCAGCCACGGCAGACAGCTCATTGATTGATGCGCCTGAGCGGTCTTGCAGTTCAAACTGAAGCCCCCCTGTGGAACTCAGTCCTCGAATTGGCGGGGAAGCAAAGGCCATGACACTGGCTTCCTGAATGTTGCCGAAAGCCTTGCGGGCATGACCGAGGATCGTGTTCAAAGACAATTCGGGAGTTGTTCTCTCGGACCAATCGTCCAGTATGACGAAGACAGCTGAACTATAGGAGGAATAGGCTCCTGAGAGCAGACTGAATCCCCCCAGAGTCACATAGCTGTGCACGCCGGGAGCTGTTTTGAGGTAGTCTTCGAGCTTGTGGACTACCTGGTCCGAGCGTTCCAGTGAGGACGCTTCCGGGAGCATGCAGTTGACGATGAAATAGCCCTGATCTTCATCCGGGACAAAGCCTGTCGGGAGTATCGAGAAAAGGCCACTGCATCCAGCCGCGAAAACAGCTGCCGCGACAATGCCCAGAACCGAGCGTTTTACCAGTTTTCCGACGCCATTATTGTAGCGCTCGCTGACTGCATCGAAAATCAGGTTGAATTTGTCGAAGAACCATCCCAATGGTCCTCTCGCAGGCTTGTAGGGACGCAGGATGAGGGCACTCAGCGCCGGAGACAAGGTCAGGGCGTTGATGGAAGAGATGATTACCGACACCGAAAGAGTCAGAGCAAACTGTTTGTAGAGCTGCCCGGTGATGCCGCCCATGAAGGCGACGGGAATGAAGACCGCTACGAGGACCAGCGTGGAGGCTATGATCGGTCCGGTGACTTCCTGCATGGCTTTTCGAGTTGCGTCTCGTGGGGAGAGTCCTTCGTCATCTATGATGCGCTGTGTTGCTTCAACCACGACAATGGCATCATCCACGACAATGCCGATAGCGAGGACAAGTCCGAAGAGCGTCAAGGTGTTGATGGAAAAATCCATGAGTGGGAAGAGCGCAAAGGTGCCGATCAAGGACACCGGAACGCAGACCATCGGAATCACCGTGGTGCGCCAATTCTGGAGAAAAACGAATACCACGATGAAGACGAGAAACAACGCTTCGATCAGGGTATGCATGACTTCCTCGATAGAGGAATCGACAAAGCGGGTCGTGTCATAGGGGATAGAGTATTCGATACCCTTGGGGAACATGGTGGTCAGTTCATCCATGGTATGGCGGACACTTTCGGCAACATCGAGGGCATTGGCTCCCGGCAATTGGTAGATCAGCAAAGAGGCCGTATCCTGCCCGTTGAGTCGGGCAAAGGTGTAATAGTTTCTTGCGCCCAATTCCACTCGAGCGACATCCTGGATCCTGACAGCGCTGCCATCTTCATTGGCTTTCAGAATGATTTTTCCAAATTCATCCGGGTCGGTCAGGCGTCCTTTCACGCGAACCGACATCTGGAATTGTTGCCCTTTGGGAGCGGGAGGCATACCGATCTGCCCGGCCGGAGCCTGCACATTCTGTTCTTCGACAGCTCCGATGACATCGGAAACAGTCAGCCCGTATGTCGCCAACTTGTCAGGGTTGAGCCAGAGGCGCATGCCATAATCCTTGTCGCCAAAGAGGCTCACATCGCCGACTCCCTCGACACGGCGCAAAGCGTCATAAAGGTTTATTTGTGCGTAGTTATTGAGAAAAAGCGTGTCGTATTGTGGCAGACTGGATGTCAAATTGATAATCATGACGATGTCAGGCGACTGTTTCTTGACCGAGATCCCTGCGTTGCGGACTTCCTGCGGAAGCTTGGATGTTGCGAGGTTGACCCTGTTCTGTACATCCACGGTAGCAAGTTCCAGGTCACGGCCAAGCTCAAAGGTGACCTTGAGTGCCATGGAACCATCGTTGGAGGAGGTTGACGACATGTACATCATGTCTTGCACACCGTTGACCTGTTCCTCGATGGGTGTTGCCACTGATTGCATGACTGTTTTTGCATCGGCACCAGTGTAGCTGGCCTGAACGCTGACGGATGGTGGTGCTATCTGCGGATACTGGGCAACCGGGAGCGAAAAGAGACTCAGTCCTCCAACGAGAAGGATGATGATGGCGACCACTGAAGCGAAGATGGGACGGTCTATGAAAAAACGGACAAACATGGCTAGCCGTCCTTGCGTGTTGTCTCGGTCCTCTCTGTCGTTTCGCCTTCATGGGCCGAGTCTTTTGGTGTTTCGTCCAGGGGGACAACTTCGGGAGTGACGGTCATACCGGGTCTGACCCGGTTGATTCCATCAACGATGATCTGGTCGTCAGCCTTGAGGCCGCTCTTGATGACAACGAGGCCATTGACCTCGAATCCGAGGGTTACCGGCTGATTGACGATCGTTCCTTCGTTGGTCACGAGGTACACTGATTTCATCCCCTGGACGTCAAGGATACCTCGAACAGGAATGACAATCGCCTCTTTGGCCATATCCATGAGCACACGTATTTTCCCATATTGTCCGGGGCGGAGCAGCCCACTGGGGTTCGGGAATGAGACCCGTATACCCAAGGTGCCTGTCTGGGAATCAATGGCTCGGTCAACCATGCTGAATGAGCCACTCTGGTCATATTCTTCACCATCGGCCAAGATCAGTTTAATACTGTTTTTGGGAGGTTTCTCCCCGAGTTGGCCTTTTTTGGCCCTGACATATTCACTTTCGCTGACGCTGAAGCTGACATAAACCGGGTCCACCGTGGAGATTGTCGCCAGGAGTGTGGATTCATTTTGGCCCACCAAATTACCAATATCAACTTGAGCTCGGCCAATAACACCGTCTATGGGAGAATATATTTTGGTATAGCCCAATTGGATCCGGGCATTTTCGACCTGTGCGTTACTTTCACGAACCTTTGCCTGGTAAGTGTCAAAATCTGTTTGATATCCTTCGAACTCATCCTGACTGACCACGCCTTCTTCCAGCAGTTTCTGGAACCGGTCAAAATCCTTTTTTGCCTTGGCAAGCAGTGCCTGATTGTATTCCAGCCCTGAGAGAGCCACGTTCAAATCTTCCTCAAAAGGTTTGGGGTCGATGATGAAAAGCAGATCACCCTTTTTGACGTGAAGTCCTTCCTTGAATCGTTTTTCCTGCAAGAATCCGGCGACACGGGCGCGCACATCGACTGAGTCCACTGCGCTGATCTGACCGATAAACTCCCCCCAGTAAGGCATATCTCTTGTCGTGGCTCTGACCACTTTCATGGAGGGAGCTAATTGTACCTCTGGGGGAGCTTTTTCTTCCCCGCCGTCACATGCTGTCAGGAGTTGGATGCACAGAAAGATTCCCATGATGAGAGCGGGATAGTGGAATATTTTTTTCTTGGCCATGGTATCCTTCATTGTTTGAGGTTGTATGTCCTGGTCCGAATTTGTTGAGAATTATATGAGAATTCAATATGATATCTTTGCACTCTTTTGCAGAGCATGATCAATCTATGACTCAGAGTCTGTATGGGCGCAATGATTATAGCCGGGCTGGATCCTGCAAAGCCACATGTTGACTCAAATGGCGTGAAACCGTACTGAACTTTTACGAACAATTGTCATTCTTATCGGAGGCGAGGATGTCTGACAAAACATGCAGAGAGAATCCTATGAAAGGGGTTCCGCTTGATATCAACTTCACAACATTTATCTATTCACTTTCTTCGTCCGCCATGGTGACTTTGGGCGAGGCGGCAGACCCGACCACGGGCAAAGTTGAGTTCCATCCGCAGATGGCCAAGCACACGATTGATGTGCTCGGTATGCTCAAGGAAAAATTTGATAATGGGTTGGATGAAGATGAACGGAAACTGTTGTGCGACATTGTCTATAATCTACGCATGACATATGTGAACAAAAACAAATAACGCCGTTTCGTCTGTCGTAACGCCTTGATGTCATATGGATCTCGGCGGACTCATGGGAACATCTTTGCCGAGGAGTATGTTCTCCTGCTCCATGGCCTTTGCAAATGAAGGAAGAATAATGGCTCAGACTATCAAAGCCGGATTGGTCGGTGTGACCGGCTACACCGGTATGGAATTGGCACGGCTCATGGTGCATCATTCATCCATGGAGCTCGTTCGGGTGACTTCCCGGTCCGAGGCGGGTAAATCCCTTGCCGAAATTTATCCGTTTCTGAACAGGCTTCCTCTTGGTGATCTGGTTATTACTCAACCGGACCCGGCTGATCTTGCTGCGGAATGTGATGTGGTTTTTCTAGCTGTTCCGCATAAAACAGCCATGGAAATTGCTGCGACCTTACTTGAAGAAGGCGTGAAAGTCGTTGACCTTTCGGCTGATTTTCGCCTCAATGACAAGGACACCTATGAGCAATGGTACGCGACGGAACACACCAGAGCCGGCCTGTTGTCCGAGGCGGTGTACGGTCTGCCTGAACTCTATCTTGATCAAATCATGGGCGCGCGTCTTATCGCCAATCCCGGATGTTATCCCACGTCATCCATTCTCGGACTGGCTCCGGCGCTTGCTCGGGGCATTGTCCGTTCGGACGATATCGTGATTGACGCCAAGTCCGGTGCTTCAGGTGCAGGGCGCGGCAAGAGTATAGGGACACTCTTTTGTGAAGTGCACGACTCCTTCCGCGCCTACGGGCTGCCCACTCATCGGCATACACCGGAAATCGAGCAGGAAATTTCCAAGATTGCAAACACGCCCATAACCGTTTCCTTCAATACCCATCTGCTTCCTGTTGATCGCGGCATCTTGTCGACCATTTACACGAAGCTGACTGCTGATCTGTCTTTGGATGAGGTTCATGCAGTCTATACGGATTACTATGCGGATAAACCGTTGGTCCGTGTCATGCCCAAAGGGCAGTTGCCCGAGACCCGTTTTGTCCGTGGGACGGTCTTCTGCGATATCGGGCTGGTTGTCGATCCCCGCACGGGGCGGTTGGTCATCCTGTCTGCCATCGACAACCTCTGTCGTGGGGCATCGGGACAGGCTCTGATGAACGCCAACCTGATCTGCGGTCTCGATATTGATGAAGGGGTACCCATGGCTCCGATGATGCCGTAAGTTCTTTCGTCATAACCGGACGAGGGCCACATGAAAAAACAGATTGAACTGATTTTTCATGTGGCCCTCGTGCGTGTTAACGCTTGATATCCAGTTCCCGTTTTTTCGTATAAATGAAGCGGACCATTTCATACTCGAAGGGAGAGCCTGTCGAGTGATATCTGAACGGTGTGTTGGCTCGAAGATTGATGCCCCGCACAAGCTGTTCAGTCAAGCTTCGGGCAGTGGTGTCATCAACGCCAATGGCTCTGTAAATGTACTGCATCTCCAGATATTGGAGGAGCGTGTCACCACCATAGCCTGCGGCATCTCTGAGATTGGATGGCCCGATGACCGGCATGACGAAGTAGGGACCGTTGCCCACTCCCCAGAAGCCCAGAGTCTGGCCTATGTCTTCCTGCTGGCGGGGTAGGGATTTTGCCTTGGATGCCTGGTCCCATATACCTGCGACGCCAAAGGTTGTGTTGATCAGGATTCGGGAAATCGTGATGAAAGATTTTTCCAATTTCCCTTGGAGGAGGCAGTTGACCAGAACAGGCACCTCGTGGAGGTTGTTGATGACATTGCTCACGCCAGTCCGGACCGGGGAGGGAAGAACCAGTCGGTAGGCTTTCGTCGCAGGAATCAGAACATATTCATCCACATTGGCATTGAATTCATATAAATTCCGATTCATCGGCTCCCATGGATCGTAAACATCCAGGAACCTGAGCGATCGGGAATCTTCAGTGGGCCAGCGGTGAACCTGTGTCTTGAAACCTGTGGGTTGCAGATTCGACATGGGGTCAATGGTCGTCATGGTTTTGGGACCACATGCCCCGAGCAGGAGCATCACCGCAAATATGAAGGCAAGATGGGGCTTGAGGTGTTTCATGGGCGCACCATCCGAACCATGGTTTCGACAAAGGCAGGATGTCTCATATTGCCGCAGTGTCCACCGGTGGGGAATAGAAAGGCCCGCGAGCCGAAAGTATTTTCGATGAACCGTAAATCATCCCTGTCAAGAATGACATCATCCCGATTGCCGATAAGGACTATCTTGTCGGTCGTCTTGAGGTATTCGCTGATATCCTTGAGACTGCACTGTCGCAACACTGTCCTCCTGTCCAGTCCCGGCTTCATGTATTGGATGAACGGGAGCAGGTATTCATCCAGATACTCTTCAAATCGAACGTCAAATGCCTGCTGGGCATACGGCAGTAATGATGTGCCCGTTTTGAGCGGATAGTCCTGAGGGGGAACGAGGTATTCCGCCCGTAGACAGACATCTGAGGCAAAGATCATGGAAGCGGATGAGGTGCGGAAAGCGCCTCCGATAAGTGTCTTGAGGTCTTTGTCCCGGAAATTTACACGGGTCACCATGCGGTAGAGAAAGTCATCATCGAGGTCGGTAACATCAGCGGTTCTGTAGTATTCTGAAAAGCGGTCAATGACTTTTTCGATCTGCTCCCGGACCGTTGTATCGCCGAGGTTTTCGTCTGTCAGCCATGCATCAAGCCGTGTGACCGAACTGTAGAGGGACACGGGCGGATTGATCATGAGCACTTTCTGAAAGCCAAAATCCTTCAGCGTGGAATCCGCATGGGCTATGAAGGCGGCATGCAGAGCGCCGAGACTGTACCCGGCCATGGAGTATCCGGTTATGTCACATTCCTTTTCCACATCTGTCTTGATCCACTGCATGACCTTGTATAAATCTGCTACGTCGTATGGGACATAGCCGGGAACCCCGTGCTCGGATGCACTGACAATGAAATTCATATGGGTTGGAGACGACAAAGCCACCACATGAAATCCGGCCTCATGGAAGACTTGAGTCAGGAATGCCATTTTCAGAGAATTGTGCTCGGCTCCGGTTCCGGCAATGAGAAAAAGTAGTGGGGCAGCCGTGTCTTGCAGGGCCGTTGTATAATACATGTCGCGGCTGTACGAGAAGACATTCGGAACCTGACGGCCTTCTATTCGGAGGGACCGGATTTCCGGTTTGACCGGATTGCTCACTCTATAGCGACTCTCTGGCGGTGTGCCATAGACAGTGGCTTTGTACGGATTGTCAAATGGGTAATCATAGTCCGCCGCTCCAGCCGAGAGTATCGGAAGGAAAAGGACGAAAAAGGTAAAAGCAAGGGTGAATCGCATAAGCCTGCAAGGGAAAAAGATTGGATGGTCGCAAAAATATACGGAATAGACCCTATCGTGAACAGAAAAGGGATGCAATGGGTATCGGGGCGCTGGGGAAAGCCCGGTGTGTTGTGCCGGGTGTCGGAAGTGAGGAATCTTTCCCATGCCGCTCCTGTTTTGGAGAGAGCCCCAATGTCCACGACTTCCTCTTTCCCCATAGTATATGTATTAGACAACCTCTCTCAAATGCCTTACAAGCTTCCCCACACGCCGTGATTCGGCGTCTTTCCCCATGCCCGGAGAAAAATTTCACTCACAATGAGAATTATGAGCAATATCGATAAAATACGTAATTTCAGCATAATCGCCCATATCGACCACGGTAAGTCGACATTGGCTGATCGCATCCTTGAACTCACCGGTATGGTTGGGGATAGGGAAAAAAAAGATCAGTATCTGGACAAGATGGATCTGGAACGTGAACGTGGTATCACCATCAAGGCGCAAACTGTGCGCATCCCGTACACCGATAGCGATGGGCAGAAGTATATTCTCAATCTCATCGATACACCCGGTCACGTCGATTTCAGTTATGAAGTCTCGCGATCTCTTTCCTCCTGCGAAGGAGCCCTCCTGGTGGTCGACGCCACGCAGGGTGTCGAAGCGCAGACCTTGGCGAATGTCTATCTTGCCCTTGATAATGATCTGGAAGTCATTCCTGTTCTCAACAAGATAGACCTACCCAGTGCCGATCCCGAGCGGATCAGCCGTGAGATCGAAGATGTGATCGGCCTGGATTGCACCAATCCCATTGCGGTTTCCGCCAAAACGGGCCTCAATGTTCAGGATGTTCTGGATGCAGTCATTCACTTGCTGCCTGCCCCCAAGGGGGACCCTGACGCTCCGCTCAAAGCTCTTATCTTTGATTCCTGGTATGACTCGTATCAGGGCGTGGTCGTCCTTTTTCGTCTTCTTGACGGGACAATCAAGAAGCGTGATCAAATCAAGATTTTCTCCACTGGCAAGAATTTCGAGGTCACCCGCCTCGGTGCATTCATGCCGGAAGCAGTGGACATCAAGGCCATGGGGCCGGGCGAAGTCGGATTCTTGTGCGCCTCCATGAAAGAATTGGGTGACGCGCCTGTGGGTGATACCATCACTCACGCAGAGCGGCCTGTCAGTGAGCCGTATCCCGGTTTTAAACCGGTCAAGCCCATGGTCTTTTCTGGATTGTATCCCATCGAGCCAAGTGAATACGAAACCCTTAAGGCCGCACTGGAGAAACTCCAGCTTAACGATGCCGCGTTCAGTTATGAGCCGGAGACATCGCAGGCTCTCGGGTTCGGATTTCGCTGTGGGTTCCTTGGGCTGCTGCACATTGAGATCATTCAGGAGCGGTTGGAACGGGAATTTGAAGCCAAGCTCATTACCACGGCTCCCTCGGTTATTTACGAGGTCAAGACAATCGCTGGCGATATCTTGAGCATCGATAATCCGAGTAAGCTGCCCGATCCGAGTAAAATCGACTCCATTCGCGAGCCGTATGCGCATTTGGAAGTGCATGTGCCCAATGAGTTTGTTGGCGCGGTGCTGGCTCTGTGCGAGGAGAAACGTGGTATTCAGAAGAATATGGCCTACATCACGGAAAACCGTGTGGTCATCACTTATGAAATGCCTTTTGCCGAAGTCATGTACGATTTCTTCGACAAGCTGAAGTCCTCCACCAAGGGCTATGCCAGCCTTGACTACGAGATCATCGACTACCGAGAGGCCGATCTGGTACGCCTCGATATCCTGATCAACGGCGATCCTGTCGATACTTTTTCCTGTATTGTTCACAGGGAAAATTCGGCACGCACGGGTCGTTCGCTGGCTCTCAAGCTCAAGCGGTCCATACCGCGACAGATGTTCGAGGTGGTCATTCAGGCCGCCATCGGCAACAAGATTATCGCCAAGGAGCGTAATGCCCCATTCCGAAAGGATGTTACGGCAAAATGCTATGGTGGTGATATCTCGCGTAAAAGAAAGCTGCTGGAGAAACAGAAAGAGGGGAAAAAACGAATGCGTCGCATGGGGAACGTCGAAATCCCACAGGAAGCCTTCCTTTCTGTGCTGAAGGCTGACGAAGATTAATCGATTCATGTGATGCACAAGGAGGTCTGAAGGGGAGTCCCTTCGGCCGTCGGAAACGAAATCACCCGACATTGCCGCCTAGGCGGTTTCCGAATCTGATTTCACCATACCAGGAAATAACCAATGACCAACGATTCCATGAAATCATTCCGCGACACTCTCGAAGCTATCGTCGTGGCGCTTCTTCTGGCTTTTGTCATCCGTGCCTTTGTGGTCCAGGCATTCAAGATTCCATCTGGTTCCATGCTGGAAACCCTTCAAATCGGTGATCACCTGCTGGTGAGCAAGTTTGCATATGATGTCCGTTTGCCGTCCGACATATGGCTTGATACCACCGACGGCAAAGTCCTTTACAAAACCAGTGATCCCGAACGCGGTGACATCATCGTTTTCAAATTCCCGCAGGATGAGTCCAAGGATTACATCAAGCGTATCATAGGCTTGCCCGGTGAAACCGTGGAAGTTCGCAACAAAGTCGTTTATATCAATGGCCAGCCGCTGGACGAACCGTATGTCCTGCACACTGATGCCAAGAATTTGCCTGTGCGTGACAACTTTGGCCCGGTAACTGTGCCGGAAGGCCGCTACTTCATGATGGGTGACAATCGAGAAGGCTCATTCGATTCCCGCTGGTGGGGAACCGTGAAGCGAGAGAAGATTGTCGGTAAAGCACTTATTATCTACTGGTCTTGGGGATCTCTCACCGATATCCGTCTTGATCGTATCGGAACCATGTTCCGGTAAGCATCTCTCAAAAGTGCCTCTGAATTTTCTTCCGAGGCAGGTAGGATCACGAGGGTGGTGCTCCAAAGAAAGATCAGAATCAATCGTCCTACAAGTGCGTTTGGTTCTGATCTTTTTTTGTGCCACCCCGAGAGGCTGTCCTGTTTTTCTTCTCAGAACCCAAAAGGTTTGTTCAGTGATGGAAAATCTCGTGCTCGGAACTAGGGACGAGCTGAAAAATCATGTCAACGGGGAGGTACAAAAAATGGGCCTGGCTCCTTACTCAATCGGAGAAAGTTGAATTTTTTGTACTGTTCGCTTTATGGGGCGGAAGTGGACATGAGAAGTTTATTTTCAGTAACTATCTGATATATAGGTGATATATTTTTATTTTGGTTTTTTGAGAAGATGTGGCACGGAAGATGCTAATAAGAAAGTATCTTCCTTTTATTTGCACTGAGAAAATCAAGGCCTCCGCAAGGGGGCTTTTCTCGTTTTGGTGGCAGGGAGCTTTGGACCAAAGAGGCCATGGTACTGCGCAATGATATCAGCCAACTTGCCGGAGTTACGAATATCTCTGAAAGCTCGCCGAACCCGGTTGACAATTTCATCAGAGGTGGCGGTCCCAAAGGCCATGTAGAGATCTTCCTTAAAAAGGGGGAGCTGCTCCACCCAGTATTCGGGGTGCAATTGGGCCTTTTTGAGCCAACAGGCCAGTGAGAGCCGGTCCCCTGTTGTCAGGTCGATCCGCATGGTTTCCGGTTGGGATTTCATGGCGTTCTGCTGTTCGCTGTTGACCGGGAAGAGATTCACGCCTTCGATAAACCCTTTGGAAAGCAAGTAGTGGTGTGTGGAGGTCTGTCGCGTGACTC
Organism: Pseudodesulfovibrio piezophilus C1TLV30; assembly: GCF_000341895.1. NCBI lineage: Bacteria > Pseudomonadati > Thermodesulfobacteriota > Desulfovibrionia > Desulfovibrionales > Desulfovibrionaceae > Pseudodesulfovibrio > Pseudodesulfovibrio piezophilus. The sequence goes on from NC_020409.1 coordinate 2,987,318, forward strand.
CCACGCGAAACCTTTTGGCATCGGCGAGGTTCCTGATCGTGATATCAGTCCTGTATTGGGGTTTGAAAAGATACATGTCGATACTCAGGCCATCTATCTTGATCCATTTGAAGCTCTTACTGCGGGAAGGGAGTTTCAGGATGCTGTAAATGAGGATATTTTCGCCGTCGCGCGCCATGGTATAGGCTCGGGCAAACGGGTACAATTCGATGGTATAATTCAACCTGCTTTGATCGAGCGCGGCGCGTATTATTTCAGTGACAACGCCAGATATTTCGCCATTTTTGCTGTACGTATATGGTGGCCATGTTTCGGTCACGACACGAATAGACTCCGCGTGTGTCGGGGGAGCATGCAGTATTAAGAGCAGGATGGGGAGATACCACCACCTCATCGGCGTGTTCCTCTTTAATCTTAGTGGATACGGTTCTTCGCAAATCCATGAGCAAAGGTTCTAATATCCTAATAGACACTATCCGAAGAGGAATTGTCTACTCCTTACGCCATGCTTTGATACGTTGTAACATGCGTGACATGTGTGATGCCGATTTTTTCCCGGCCTTGGCTGCGTTGCAGCATGCCTTGGCCGTCTCAGTTCCTATTCGATGTCCATTTTCAACGACTCGTCGACTCCCGGTAGCAACACGATGCCCTGTGGAAATTGCATTCTTGGCAGTTCTTTCAGCGGCTTTCCTGACAGCTTGTGTCCCTTTTCCTACCCCGTGTCCCACTGACCGAACCGCTTTTTTCGTTCCTCCACCGATCTTTCGTGCACTGACTCCAACCATGCTGGCTGAAGTTGATGCAGCGTCCTTGACGCTCTTTCCCATCCGGCGAGCTCCGCCTCCAACGGCTCCTGCGGTGCCGGTCGCTGTCTCTTTCACGCCTCGGACCGCTTTTGCCGATCCGGTTTTGACCGCTCCGGTCGCACCACGAACCAGCGCTTTGGTCACAAAAGTAACGGTTTCAGCACTCATGGAAACAAACATGCGTGAGGCCTCACCTGTTGCGGCTCGACGCATTGCGCCCTTTGTGTTCAGGTTCAATGCGACATACTCACGAGCCACAATCCCACACCGTAGTGCCAATAAACAATTGGTCGAACCGGTCAGGATCGAGGCGGTAATTATCCCCGAAATTGCCTGAGCACCCGGAACCGCGCCAATGGCTGACCCGCCAACCAAAGGCCCCATCAGTTCGCCGATAAAATCTTCGATTCCGAATTCTTCAAGGCTTCCTGCCAGGAATGATGTTGCCGCAATATTCGCATATAAGTTGATCAACTCCCGATAATGGGGCCTTTGGTGGTAAAGCTTGGCCACCCGCCATGTCATTCGCGTTATCAGAAACAGCACTATGAGTGTATCCAGTCGGCCGTTTTGAGAAATCGCACTCCCGATGAAAACCTGTTTGGCCGTGGTCCGTATCTCTTCGTTCGCTTTTTCCCGAAGGACAGCCAATCCGGCTTCAAGGTCGTGCTCATCATTGATCACGACCTCGGCATCCCTCAGGTGGCGATTCTTTCTCAGGCGGCGCAGCAATGCAGCACGAAAGGCTCGCATATCTTCATGTGTCGGATTGGCGTAGACAAGCAGTGGTTTGGGGCGAAAAAAAGCGATGCTGGCCAACCATAAGATCATACCGGATACCATGGCGAAAAGGCACCAGAAAACCCATGGTTCAAATGCGGGTGAAATGCGACCGGCAAAACCGGCCACTCCTTCGATACAAGTGTACAGGAAGGCCAGGAAACTCCCGATAACCAGCAGTCCGATAAATGAGAGGCAGTGTTTCATGTATTTAGACATGCCAAACCCTACCTGTTTTCACTGGTTCGCGAAAGAGGGATGCTCCTGGGGGGAAAGCCTGATGACTTTCCTCCTCATGCACCAGAACTGTCTTCTACGAGTTTCGGTCAGCCTGAGGCAACTCTCTGAAAAATGACTTTCAGAGAGTTGCCTATCAAGATTACTCTGTGTGTTCGGAACGGGGAAATAGTGGTTCTCTGGGGAGAATCCAGCGCTTCCCACGGCTCTTGATCGTGAAGTCTGGGGCTGATTTATGCAGCCGCATTTTTGTTCAAAACTTCTGTAGCTTTACGATAAGCGACGATGTCGTCCACTGTGCATACGGGCAGGCCGTGTTGTTTGGCAAAGGTCACGATTTCAGGAAGGCGCGCCATGGTGCCGTCGGGATTGGTGACTTCACACAAAACGCCACACGGTGCAAATCCAGCAAGCCGTGCCATGTCCACGGAGGCTTCTGTATGCCCACCTCGCTCCAACACGCCGCCAGCACGGGCGCGCAAGGGGAAAACATGACCGGGGCTGGCAAGGTCGGCAGGGCTGGCTTCAGCAGCGATGGCCGCCTTGATGGTTGTCACCCTGTCAGCAGCTGAAACTCCAGTCGTGACACCGCAAGCCGCTTCGATGGAGATGGTGAAGGCTGTTTGATACTGGCTGCTGTTGTTTTCGACCATCATGGGCAAACCGAGTGACTGAACCTTGTCATCAGTCAGGCAGAGGCAGACAATCCCGCTGCATTCGCGTATCAAAAGTGCCATTTGTTCATTGGTGAGTGTTTCTGCTGCAAAGATGAGGTCGCCCTCATTTTCGCGGTCCTCGTTGTCGGTAACAAGGATTCCACGGCCCTCGCGGAGGGCACACAGAGCATTTTCGACACGTTCGGTGGGAGTGCCGAACTGGTTGAGTAGAGACTGATTCATCGTGAATCTCCTGAATGTAGAAGATGAGTGAATCAGGGCGCAAGGAAAGACAGTAAACGACACAGCCCGGAGGGGCGCGAAGCCGCTGTCGCGCATCATGGCGCGGCGGGGTATGACTGTCATATTCTCTTTCATCCGGACTGTTACCGTCGGCCCCGGAGTTACACCGGGTCTGCTGACCTCCTTCACCCGAAGGAGCGCTCGCGGGCTTTCTGGCAAACCAGATTACCGCCGGTGGGGACTTCCACCCCGCCCTGAGAACAAGTTGAGGCAAATGTATTCTCTCAGCTGGATTTGTCAAGTGTTGGCGGTTCCTCCCGCAAACGCTCTTGCCGCCTCCTGATTTATGGGGTAATCGAATGTCCCATGCATGAAATGTCCATAGTTCAGTCCATACTCGGCATCCTGCGCGAGGAAATGGTCAAATATGACGGTCAGAGGCTCAAGAAAGTGGTCATCAAAAACGGCGCACTCGCCGGGATTGTCACAGAATCCCTCAAGTTTGCCTGGGAGGCGCTCACACCGGGTGGGGAATTTGACGGAGCAGAGTTAGAGGTTATCGAAATTCCCATTCGGGTGGCGTGCGGAGACTGTGGTGAAGAGTTTTCGCCAGAGCATACCCGGTGTATGCCATGTCCGAAATGTGATCAGTTAATCGGTCATACCGTTTTACAAGGGAAAGAAATGCTTATCGATTCCATAGAAATCGATGATCAGCAATAAGAGCGGGAGGAGGAACCCCATGTCTCAGGAAGTCACCATTGTTCGCAATGTTCTCGAAGCAAACGACAGGCTTGCCGAAGAACTCAAAAACATATTTCGTGAAAAAAATATTCTTTGCCTGAATTTAATGAGTTCTCCAGGGGCAGGAAAAACCACTGTGTTGGAGCGTACATTGACCGACTTGAAGGACGAATTCAAGATGGCGGTCATCGAGGGCGATTTGCAGACAGACAACGATGCCCAAAGAGTGGCGGCTACTGGCGCGCAAGCCGTGCAGGTCAATACTGAAGGCGGTTGTCACCTGGATTCCGGCATGGTGCTCGATGCCATCAAGGCCCTTGATCTCGATGGAGTTGATATCCTCTTTGTGGAAAATGTGGGCAATCTTGTCTGTCCGGCCGAATTCGAGGTTGGCGAGGATTACAAAGTGACTTTACTGTCGGTGGCCGAAGGTGATGACAAGCCTGAGAAATACCCTCTCATGTTTCACATCTCAGCCATCATGTTGCTGAACAAGATCGATCTGATGCCTTATGTTGATTTTGATCTGGAGAAAGCGACGAAACACGCAACCAAGTTGAACAAGGACATCAAAGTGATGCCCATGTCAGCCCGGACCGGTGAAAACATGGAAGCATGGTATGCCTGGTTACGCGAAAAGAGGGCGGAAAAAGCGTCTTAGCTCTCGCTTGTGCAAGGATATGCTCCCGAAAACAACAGGTTTTCGGGAGTTTTTTTCGCCCACCGGGAGGAATTCCCGCCCGATTTAGGCATTTTCCCCATTGGCATCCCCATACCCCTGGCGTAGTGTGCGGGTATGTCATTTCCCGAAAATCTTCCGCTTGAGGATGTTTTTGCCTCCATTGCCGATGGCCTGTTCACGGTGGATGTGGACTGGAACGTCACGTATTTCAATGAGTCCGCCGAGCGCATCACTGGCATCAGAGCGGAGGAAGCTCTTGGGCATAAGTGTTGGGATGTTTTTCGGTCCAGCCTGTGCGACGGGCAATGCGCCATCGATGAATGTGTCAGAAAAGGTGGGCGCATCGTCAATAAATCCATTTTTATCATCAAGAGTGACGGGACCAAGCTCCCGGTTTCCATCTCAGCGTCGCCCTTGCGTAACGGTAATGGAGAAGTCGTGGGTGGAGTCGAGACTTTCCGTGACCTGACTGAAATTCATGTCATGCGGCGAAAGGTCAGGGATCTTTATAGCTTTGAAGATATCGTCGGACGCAGCGAAGGGCTGGATAAAATTTTTCGCATTTTACCGCAGGTCAGTCAAAGTACGGCCACAGTGCTGGTTCTGGGGCAGTCCGGCACTGGCAAAGAATTGTTCGCCAGAGCTATACACAATCTCAGCCCTCGCAAGGAAAAACCATTTGTTGCTGTCAATTGCGGAGCGTTACCCGATACCTTGTTGGAGTCGGAACTCTTCGGCTATAGGGCCGGTGCATTTACCGATGCTCGAACTGACAAGCCAGGCCGGTTGGAAATGGCTGAAGGGGGCACGGTTTTTTTGGATGAAATCGGTGATATGGCGGCTCCTGTTCAAGTTAAGCTCCTTCGGTTCCTTCAGGAGCGGACTTTTGAACCTCTTGGCGGGTTGGAAACCATTTCAGCCGATGTCCGCATCGTGGCCGCGACGCATCAGAATTTGGAAGCTATGGTCGCGGCAGGGACATTTAGACAGGATTTGTACTACCGGCTCAATGTTGTGACCCTCGATCTCCCCGCCCTTGCAGAAAGGCGGGAGGATATTCCCATACTCATTGATCATTTCGTGGCCGAATTCAATGCAGTTCAGGGGCGGGCTGTGGAAGGAGTCAGTGAGGATGTGTTACACATTCTGATGCGGCACGATTTCCCCGGCAACGTTCGTGAACTGGAAAATATCCTTGAATATGGTTTTATCCTCTGTCCGTCCGGTTTCATTCAGACGGAACATCTGCCGGAATACCTCCAGGCGGCCTCACGGATGACACAGGGGGCAGGGGGGTTGCATGGGACCATGGAAGAGATCAAATGCCGAGCTGCGTCTCAGGCGCTCAAGCGGAACCATGGTCGGAAAATGGCCACTTGCCGCGAACTCAAGATTTCCAAGGATACTTTACGGCGCATGTTGTCAAGATGCCCAGAAGACGAAGAATAAGTCTTTTTTGTGCAAAACGGGCGCAATATTCGCCATTAATTATATATCATCATTCTGTAGTGTGCTGTAATGTAACGATTTGTTCATTGGCATACTCCATGCTAACGTGTATCCGCTGGCGGGTCCTGCCGGATTGGAGTGGGCTATGAAAACATCCTCCGCGACATTACTCTGTTTGGCGTGTTATCAGGACCGGTTGGCCTCTGTTTGCGAAAATGCGGACGAGTACAAGTTATTTGAAATTCGTAATGATAAAATTTACCCCGCAGGCCTCCTATCCCTTCCCTCAAAGGACCCTATGGACAGGACATCCGCCATATTGGCCTGCGGGGTATTATTCTTTGTCTGTGGCGCGATCTGTTCCACGACCCTGACCCGGCTGGAGGAGAACGGCGTCATTGTCGTCCCTTGGTTAACCGGGCATATCGATGAGGTGCTGATGCGCTTTGCCGAGAATTCGCTTTTCGCTTTGGTGATGCCCGGATGCATAGATACGGTTGGGCGGCAATGTGGCGAGAAGTGGGGAGCTTCCGCAGCCCGAGAGGACCCCTCTCAGGAGACTCAGCGAAAGTGGGGCGGCTATTTCTCCCCTCTTGGTTCAGTTATTTGACATTGCATCAACGATGTTTATCTCTCTCAGATCGCTTGAAACCCGTTTTTTGGCGGTACCCCAATGATAGACAACGGCGGTTTTCACCGCCTTATTTCAGGAGAAAAATTATGAGCGAGTGCAGTGGATGCGCTTCAGCCACCCCGGAGGGCGGCTGTTCCAGCGCTTCCGGGTGTGACCAGCCCGGTGACGAGAAGCTTCAGAAAACACTTGGCCGCATTAAACACAAGATTGTGGTCATGTCAGGCAAAGGCGGAGTGGGGAAGTCCACGGTTGCTGCCAATATAGCAGTAGCCCTTTCCCTGGCCGGGAAAAAAGTTGGTCTTCTGGATGTGGATGTCCATGGTCCAAGTATCCCTCGGCTTCTCTCTCTCAAGGGACAGCGCCCGCATATGGGGGATCAGACGATGGAGCCGGTGCCCTGGAGCAAGAATCTTTCTGTGATGTCACTCGGCTTTTTGCTTGAAGATGATCGGCAAGCTGTCATCTGGCGTGGCCCGGTGAAGGTCGGACTGATCAAGCAGTTTGTTGAAGATGTCATGTGGGGCGATCTCGATTACCTTGTGGTTGATTGCCCTCCCGGAACGGGAGATGAACCTCTTTCCACTTTGCAGACACTCGGACCCACGGCCATGGCCGTTGTCGTTACCACCCCGCAGGGCGTGGCGATTGATGATGTTCGCCGTTCACTTTCTTTTGTGGGACAGGTTGGTAATAGGGTCTTCGGTCTTGTGGAAAACATGTCCGGTTTCGCCTGCCCCGATTGTGGCAAGGTGCATAACATATTCAATTCCGGCGGTGGTGAAGATCTTGCCAAGGAAGCGGGTGTCAGATTTCTGGGCAAGATTCCCATGGACCCGGCAGTTGCCCATTCCGGTGACGAAGGATTTCCCTTCATGAAAGTTCATCGTGATACCGCTACTGGGAAAGCCATGAATGAAATCATTGCCCCCATGCTTGATCTCCCTGACCCGGTGGTGACGGCATAAAAAAGTATGATTTTGAAGATATGCTGCGTACCTGCAAGAGCAGAACGTTTTTGATAGGTTTGTTGGCCTTTCCTGATCCGGGGTGGCCGATGTGTGTGAAGATAAGAAAGCGCCCCTTGAATTTTAATTCAAGGGGCGCTTTCTTGTTTCTTTCAAATGACTAGGGGCGAATGGAAGAAGGAATTCCTCGGGGATTCTATCGTTCGCTGTGGGCTTTCATGGCGCGTGCAAAAGCATCTTTGGCCCGCAGGATGATATCTTCTCCCACGCAGAAGGCGAGCCGGAAGTATCCGGGACAGCCAAAGCCGGAGCCAGGGACTGCCAGAATCTTTTCTTCCTGCAAAAGGGCGCAAAACTTGACGTCGTCCCCTCCCGGTGCTTCGGGGAAAAAGTAGAAAGCGCCTTTGGGCATGGTGTATTTGAAACCTGCATGATCAAGCACAGCTGCCATGGCTTTTCGGCGAGCGTCATAGATGGAGATATCAACGGAACTGCCGAGTGCTTTGCCGAGAAGTTTCTGTGCCAATGCTGGTGCATTGACGAAACCGAGGATACGGTTTGCCATGATAATAGAACCGATGAGCGGTTCCTTGCCTTTGATGGCCGGATTCACCAGTGCATAGCCGATGCGTTCGCCAGCCATGCTCAGATTTTTGGAAAATGAAGAGCAGACAATGGAGTAGGTGTATACATCCAGCAGGCTTGGCACATTCACATCATCAAAGGCGAGGAATCGATACGGTTCGTCGGAGAGAATGTAGATCGGGCGTTCCCGTTGTGCATTATGCTTTTCGAGAATGGCAGCCAGGGCGTCCAGTTGCTCTCGACTATAGACTGCTCCGGTGGGATTGTTCGGTGAATTGATGAGGACCACGCGGGTTTTGTCGTTAATGGCGGCGTCAATGGCCTCAAGATCCAGTTCAAAGGTCAATGGTTTGGATGGGATGGGCTTGAGCGTGGCGCTGTGGTTGTCGGCGTAAAAGCCATACTCCACAAAGAACGGGGCAGGGGTCAGGATTTCGTCACCAGGTTCGAGTACGGCACGAAAGACTGAATTCAGCGCACCGGCAGCTCCACATGTGATCACAAGGCACTCGGCGGGAACGTTGACGCCCTGTTCTTTGGACACTTCCTCTGCCAGGCGGGTGCGCACATCAGGGTATCCGAAGTTCGGCATATACCCAAGAAAGAATGGCTGATCGGCCTGTTCGGCCAATTCGGCAAGGGCCTCCTTGATGGTGGAGGGCGGTGGCAGATCCGGGTTGCCAAGGCTGAAGTCGTGAACGTTGTCTTCGCCGAATTCTTTTTTCAGGCGGATACCTTCTTCAAACATCTTGCGAATCCATGAAGCGCGTTCGATATATCCGGTCATTTGTGATGAAATCAGTTGCATGCTCTCTCCTTGTGGGCTGAATGAAGCCGTTACCCTACGGTAAAGAGAAAAGCCCCGCAACATGGAAGCTGGGGGGCTTTGGTTCGCGTCATATGAGCGATCTAATGTGTCATTCCCTGAGGCCAGACATAATAGAATCCGGCTTGTGGCGGAGCAAGAAAACCAACATCAAGACCGAGCATGTCGAGTTTTCCGATTTCGGTCGCGGTCATGGTGTTGTATGGGTTATCGTTGGGATAGGTGTCTCGGCGGTATGTAACAATCGTGGCATCAACTGGCAGGTGTGCGAGTTCTCGGGTTTTACCAAAGGCATCTTGAATATATCCGATCTGGTCGATGAGGCCGATCTCCCTAGCCTGATCTGCCGTGAAGACTCTTGCAGACTTGATCAGAGCCATATGAGCCGGTGTCGGGTGGCGATGCTGGACAACCAGGCTGTGGAATCGATCGGCATATTTCTCGATAATGGTTTGAAACAGAGCGGTTTCCTCAGGAGTGGAGGGGCGGAAAGGCGACCCCATGTCCTTGTCCTCTCCCGACTTGGAGACTTCCACACCGATGCCGATTTTATCAAACAGCTCGTGCAGTTTGGGGCGCATGAATATCACGCCGACAGAGCCGGTAATGGTGGTTGGGTGGGCTATGATCCAGTCCGCAGGGAGGGCTGCATAATACCCTCCGCTTGCAGCGACATCGAACAGCGCGGCAACAACAGTTTTTTTTGTCCGTTTCTTGAATTCAGTGATCTCGTGATAAAGGATATCCGATGCAGTTGTTGTGCCTCCGGGCGAATTGATGGCGATCACGATACCTCGAACAGATGAGTCGGATGCGGCCAGTTCCAGGGAACTGACCAATTCCTGCACCTGACTGGGCGAAGGGCGGAATGTGCCGGTTTTCGGCTGTGAAGTTAGGACCCCTGTCAGATGAATCAGAGCTAGTTTGTCTTCCCCATGGCCCTCCAGAACAACTTCCCGGAGCGGATCAGTGGGTTGCGCAGAAAAGAGTTTGATCTTGGGAGCGCAACCCGGAAAGAGAATAAGAACTGTCACCAAGAGAATGGAGAGATGATGCCGCATGCAACCTCCGTGATTTTTTTGAGTGTCTCACGGTACGGTGTAGACAGCATCTTGCCAAGCTCCGAATCTCTTATTCAAGAGACGAAGGACTTTATTGGGAGAGGCTTGTCGCTCGACGGTCTGTCCTCCTGCAAGGGGAAAGTCGCTCTATAGCCGTCTGTTCATATTGTCTCGCCAAGAAGAATTAGACGAGCAGTGCGAAACCGAGTCCGGCTGCGACTTCTCCCAGCAGGACGGCACAACCGAGGAAATCTCCATTAGCACCGCCAACGTGTTCGGCTAACCTATGCAGGAAATAGAGAGCGCAGGAAGCGAAGAAGATGCCGACAATGGTCGTCCCGAAGCCAGCGAGAAAGAATCCGAGAAAGGTTGTGAGTGCCCCGGCCACGAGGGCAACGGGCAGGGTTGCACCGTCGATGTAAAGTTTGCCGAGTCCCGGACGGGTCAGATGGCGCACCATGTACCCCAGTCCCACGCAGGCGGCTCGGCCGAGCATGAATGTCCAGATGATGGTGGTAAAGGCTCCGGCCGTGATCATTTCATGGAATAGGATACCCTCGCCGCCGATGATGGAAATCAAACCGATGACGCCGAATGCACCTGTGTGGCTATCTTTGATGACTACCCAGAATCGGATTGGATCGGTATGAGTGGTCACGGCATCGCAGACATCGCCCAGCCCATCGAAGTGCAGCCCGCGGGTCAGGGTGATATTGAGCATGACCATGAGCCATGCCTGAACCCATGGGGAGCCGGAAAAAAGACCGAGCCAGAAGGGGAGTACGACAATGAAACCGAGTACCAGGCCGACCGCAGGCATGAAACGCATGCAACGGTTCATTGTTTCTTCAGGGATGATGCGGGCCGGGGCAAGGCGGGTGAGAAAGCCGAGCGTGTCGAAAAAATTGCGAATGAACTGCATTTACTTCTCCCAGGTCAGAGTGACTTTATCGCCGATGGAGAGGCCGAATTCCTTTGCTGCGGATCGCTGATTGACCGCTATTTCCAGGAACCCCTGGCTGCCTTCAAGGAGTCCGGGGGCACCTTTGGGCATGTCGGCGTATGTGGTAACGTAGGCGAGGGGACCGATGGATGGCGAGGTCATGTTCAACTCCACCGGCGTTCCAAGGCTTCCTGCCTCCAGGTTGAGCACGCAGTTGCCGAAGCGGTCGGTATGCAGGACATGGGCTATGGCCCTGCCTTGAACGACATCAGGGCGTGACCATGCGCAGGAAACAAGGGTGGACGGATCGATTTCGCCGCCAAGCCCCTTGGGGTCGCCTCCCAGGGCGAGCCAAGCAGTCAGAGGTGAAAAGACATCCCGTCCGTGAAAGGTATGTGAAATTTTTTTGGGCGCAACCATGGCCTGCGATAAGTCAAAGGCGTGGATTTCCTTTGCCCATGACGTTTCCAGTGCGAGGGAGAGCAAACCATTGTCCGGTGCGATGAGGAGTCGTTCATCAAGTTGGAGTCCAACTATCTTGCGGTCACTCCCCACTCCGGGGTCAACAACACTCAGGATCACGGCGTCCTTGGGAAAATGGCAGTAGCTGGCAGCCAGAAAGAAACCGGCTTGAGGCACATTGAATGGTTGAACACCATGAGAAATGTCAAGGACAGGGCACGCAGGAGCCTTTTTATTGAGAACTGCCTTCATCTGGCCCACGTAGGGGTCTGACAAACCGAAGTCTGTCAGCAATCCGATAGTCCTTGGGCGTGACATGTCTTTTTTTGCCGGGGTGAACATCTAATAGACCTTTCTTGCTGAAAATCCCTGGCCCAGGACATGAAAACCCGAGCCCATAATAAAGAATGCATCATTGTCGATGGTATAGACAAGCTCTTCCAGTTCTTTGAGTTGCATGGCCGAGATCATAGTCAGGATAACCTTTTTGGGGTCACCGGACCAGCCTCCCGTGCCGTCGAGGATGGTCACTCCTCGGTCCATGTCATCAAGGATGGCTCTGCGGATTGTTTCATGGTGATCAGAGATGATCACACACATCATACGTTCACTGAACATGCCAAGAATATATTCAATGGCCAATGCCGTGATAAAGGTCATGGCAATGGAATAGAGAACGATGTGCATGTTGAGGAAGGCGAAGCCGCCTACGAATCCGATCATGTTGAACCAGAATTCGAATGACCCCATGGACATATTGAATTTTTCCTTGCAGATAACCGCCAGAATGTCTGATCCGCCGGTGGACCCCAATGAGCGCAGGGCCACTCCAACTCCGGCACCGAGAAGTCCTCCACCTGTCAGCACAGCCAGCCAGACATCATCAATGGGGAGTGTCCATGGAATCAGGTCAATGAAAATCGATGTCATGAACATGCCGAAGAGTGAATAGAAAAAGAAGCGTTTGCTGACGAAAACCCAGCCCAGAACAAATACCGGAAGGTTGAGCAACAGATACCATTGCCCGGTGGTCAGGCCGCCGAAGACATAATAGCACAGCAGGGCAATCCCTGACATGCCTCCGGTCAGAAGACCGTGCGGCACGGCAACGGCTTTGACGGAAAATGCGATGAGGAACGACCCGAAGGTCAGCAGCATGAGATTCCAGGGAATTCCGAAGGTCAGGCCGCGCAAATTGTTTTTCAAGGTATTTGTTTCCATGTATTCTCTCCGCTCATGGTTCTAGCGGGTTTTGGCATCGCTGAAAACCTGAAATACGTGACTGTTTGGTCGAATCTTCGATGAAAGTGTGTTGACATACATGATTCTTCATGTAGCGTTGAATATATCCATAAAAGCATTGGGGGATGCCATGAAAGCAGTCAGACGAATCGTGTGTGTCGTTGTTCTCGCGTGCTGTCTTGGTGCGTGTACCAAAGATAAATATGACAGGAGCATGGAGGATGTCGCTCGGAATTGGTGCATGACGATCCGGGCCTCTCAGGTCATCCCGATCTATCCTCTGGAGGAGAGTATCCGGCCCGGTGACGTCTTTCTGGTCGGAGCGCCTCATGCAAAGGAAGTGACGCTGTATAGAGAGAAAGGATTTTTGCCCATGGATACCCATCTGCATCGAATCAGCGGATTGGAGAAGGATTATGTGGATTTCTACGGGGAAGGATATTTGAATGAGTACCCGGCTCCTCCTAAAAAAGAGGTTTCTGTGGCGAATGCTTCTTCGGGACAGTCCTCAAACTCTTCGTTACCCTTGAGAGACTGCGCGAACTCTTCTGACGAATTTGGTCGGCTTATGTGTCTCATCGAAAAACAGAACGGCGCAAAGGGCGGTCGTTCAATGCAATGGCCTCTCGCCGTTTTTCCTTCCTATACGGTCAAGGTGGGGACTGATGCTTCGCTGGGAGCGGGGCTTTCCCTCAAGGGGATACCCCTTGGGTTGTCCTTCCTGCATGCATCTCAAGCTTTGGCCATGGTGACTATCAAGGACAGCTATAGTGTGGGGCTTCCCGTGGATGTGCTCTACCCGGAAGTGACAGCTTGGGCAGCGCGGCCGGAGGCAAGCGAATTGCTTGATGAATATGTCGATGGCCATGAAAACGTCCTCTACGTTCGGCTTATCACAAAGGTCTTTTTGGCGCAGCAGTTCGACATAGCTCTTCTCTCAAACTCCCAGACTGGCGGCAGGGTAAACGTCAATACAGAATCAGCCGAGGGAAACGCGACTGCCGACAATGCAACCATGACCGAGCGCTTGACAGAGCTTGTCATGCAAAACCTCGTGACCGCAGCGGCCGACCAGATGCCCAAGGGCGAGGTGGCTTTCATGTCCGGTTCATCCAGTGCCGTGAGCCTGCGAGAGACGTTGGATCGTCCTGTTGTTCTCGGGTATCACGCTGTTGATATACCGGTTTTTGACGGCGGGAGGCTTGGAGCACCGGTTGCCACACAAAGCTTTCTCCTTGACCGGGCAACGCCCTTGGCCTCGGCCAGGGAAATCAGGGAAAACCGGTTGAGCATCGTGGATCTGAATCGCGAAGTAAATTCTCTATCCAGGACGTGCGCTGTCTTTTTCATGCATATTATGGCGGATAGAAGTCCTGATCGTTATGGCTCAATCGTATCTTTACTCGATCGATTGGTCGCAGAAGCTCAAGAAGGATCAGTGACTGAGAGTTTCTTTGACGCGACAAAAAAAGATTTCGATGACGTTACCGATGACTGGATTAACGAGGCTGCCAATGCATCAACGGAAGAAAGCGACCGGATTTTACGATCGATCAAGGCGGAATACGTGCGAGCGCTCGGGATGGCCCGGCGTCGATGCGAGAGCATGAAGAGCAGGAGGAATTATGAGTGACGGAATACAGTATGAATACAGAGTGTTTCAACAGGATAAACCGTTTGTTTTCGTCTCGGGGCAATTGGAAACATGGAAGGACAACGGTTACCTCGCGGTGGAGCTGCTGGACAGAGAAGGAGTCTGGTATGCACTGCGTTGGCTGAAGACTCCTCGAGGCATAGACGGCAAACCTTCCGATGATCCGGAAGGGCTGGAATTGTAGGTTTTCGAAAGGGGCTTCGGATACGGTCCGGGTGTTCTTGAGAGTGCCGGAGTTTTGCACATCATTGCCAGCCCGGAAAGTTTGCGTTAGGGCCGCTCTCACAAGGAGTTGCTCTCATGAAGTCGACCATAACCCCGGCCCGTTTCCGTTTGGTCATTCAAACCGTTTTCGTCGTTTTTAATATTTACGTTGGTATTCGCTTTGCCGCATTTGTGGCCTGGGCCACGAACAAGACTGATGTCTTTACCCCCAAGCCCGGTGCCGTAGAAGGTTTCTTGCCAATCAGTGCCTTGCTTGGTTTCAGGCAATGGATCACGACTGGGCTCTGGGATACTGTCCATCCGGCTGGCTTGACGATCTTTTTGGCTTTGCTGGTCATGGCGCTGCTTTTTCGTAAAGGCTTTTGCGGATATATCTGTCCGATTGGTTTCCTTTCCGGTCTTCTTGACAGGGCAGGGCGGAAGATGGGCCTATCCCGTATCCCGGTCAAATGGGTGGACTATCCACTCCTTTCCGTCAAATATCTGCTGACAGGGTTTTTCCTTTATACCGTTTTTGTTTCCATGGGGCTTGCTTCGGTCCAGTCTTTTCTCGGCACTCCTTTTAATGTTGTTGCCGATGCCAAAATGCTCGCTTTTTTTATGTCGCCCTCTCTTCTTTCGTTGATCATTATCGCCGTGCTCATCATTTTTACGTTGATTTTCAGATACGCATGGTGCCGATACCTCTGCCCGTATGGCGCGTTGCTCGGTGCCCTCGCCTTTTTCAGCCCCACGACTGTCTCTCGAAATGAAGAGACCTGTATCGACTGCGGGAAATGTACTCGGGGCTGCCCTGGCGGTATTCGGGTCCAGCAGAAAAAGCATGTGCGATCCCCTGAATGTATCGGGTGCGCCGAGTGTCTCGGTAATTGTCCTGTGGATGGGTGTCTGAATGTCACGGTTGGCGGACGGTACTCGGTGCCATGGATGATGATAGGCATTGGTGCCGTTGTTACTCTGCTTGCCTTCTGGGGCTGGGCTAGGGCGACAGGGCATTGGAATGCGGAGATGCCTGCGGCCATGATCAAACGGTTTTATTCGCTGTTCTTCACTGCCGGATAGGAAGGAAGAGACATGCAGTGATTCCGGTTTCTGCCAGGTCGGGATTCATTGCAGGAACCGGGCAAAGCGTGTAAGGAAGCCCGGATAGAAACACATTGCGGGATTGAGGTGTCATTATCGCCCTTCCCAAGGAGGATATTCCATGTACGTTGGACTGAAAATGCTTCGCGACTTCGTCAAGGTCACCCCGGACACATTGGTCAAGGATGCCCAAAAGCAGCTTGAAGAGAATAAGCTGTGGATGCTCCTGGTGGTGGACGAAGAGGGCAAGCTGCTCGGCTACGTGCGCAAGGAAGATATCTCCGCCGCTCTGCCAAGCCATATTACCTCACTGGAGAAACACGAGATATCTTTTCTCTTGAGCAAGCTGACGGTTGCCCAGATATATCGCACTGATATCAAGACCGTGACCCCGGAGACCGAGATCGAGGGTGCGGCAGACATGATGTATGAGATGAACCTGGCCGGTTTGGCCGTGGTGGGGACCGAAGGACAGCTGATCGGCTATATCAATCGAAGTGTACTGCTCGACGTACTGGCCGAGGAAATGGGATACCGCGAGGGGGGGAGTCGTTTGGCTCTGGAATGCGAAGACCGCTCAGGTATCCTCTATGAAGTGGCTGGTGTGATTGCAAATATGAAAATTTCCATTATTTCCACGGGTACATTCTTCTATAAAGGGCGTCGGATCGTCGTGGTTCGTATTGACAGTGACGATACCTCTGCAGTGGGAGCTGCTTTGACCGAACGTGGATACAAGCTGGTTGCTCCCGAGTCCTTTGCCGAAGAGTGGGCATAGTTTTCTCTCATCCATTTTCTTCCTGCCGGGGGGTATGCGGAAGATTCATTCCTCGGCAGCGCACCATGGCTGCTCTCACTGTCTTCTTGTCTCTGCGGATAGCAAAGTTTTTTCCAGAAGAGTGTCCATTTTCTCTCGGCAGCAAAGGGTGTCGGGTTTGAGATCGTCATGGACGAATACGGTTCATTGTGTTAGTGCGCTCCGATAAGGTGTCGAGGATTGGTTTCTCGGTTCTGAAAATTTCGATTAACCCGGCTTATTGGCTGGGGTTGCGGTCCTGATCGGACGGGTCGGTGATGGTTTCACCGGCCCTTCTCTTTTGGGAGAAGGATGTTTGTCAGTCAAAAGAATCCCCCGGAGACAGATGTTTCCGGGGGATTCTTTTGACTGACGGATTGCATGATGTGCCGTGGCTCATCAGGCTTTCCACAGGGAGAGTTTAGCAGCCGCAACCTGAAGAGCCGCATCCACCGCTGGAGCAATCGCATCCGCCGCCGCCACCGACTTCATTTTCGGAATCAATGGTGAATCCGTATTGAGTCATGTCAATGGTCACTTTGCCTGTAGCTTCTGCCAGTTCCTCATTGATGAGAAAGGTAAAGCTTTCAAGTTCCACTGATTTGTCACCGTCGCGCGGTTCGTCGAGGGCCAGGGAAAGCCGCATGCCGCTGCAACCGCCACCTGCGAGATGAATACGGATGGGAGAGACGGTTTTCCCTTCAAAGTAAGAGGTCAGTTCCTTTTGTGCTGATTCGGTCACATTGATCATACTGGTTCCTTTTTTGGGGTTCATGAAAGATTTATGAACGAGTCCCTATCGGGATGACTGATAAAAAAGCGACGCCTTGATAAGAGACGTCGCTTTCGATGACCGTAAACTCAGCCTTAGCAGGAGCAGCTTCCAGAGCTGCATCCGCCGCTATCGGTGCCGCAGCCGCCTGAAGAGCAGCCACCTTCACCGCCGACCGAATTTTCGGATTCAACAACAAAACCGTAGTAGGTCATGTCGATTTTCACTTTACCGGTCTGGGCTTGAAGTTCTTTGTCGATGAGGAAGGTGAATCCACCAGCCTCGAATACTTCGTCTTTATCATTAGGCTCATCCAGAGCCAGAGTCAGGCGAGGGCCTGCTCAACCTCCGGCTGCGAGGTACACTCGGACAGGAGATGGCTCCTTGTCCTGGAAATAGCCGTCGAGCTGCTTACCGGCAGCTTCAGTCAATTCAAACATTGATAGCCTCCTATAGATGGTCGGGAAAAGAAGAGGTAAGAACTCTATGCGGCTTTGTCAAATCGAAATTCGTACATTTCTTGTGCTGATGTTGACCCCCTCTGATTGATGGGATAATTCCTGATATTGCCATCCGGCCAAATTGAAGACGAGGCATGATACGATGAAAGAATGTGGTACCATACTGAATGACAAGGAAATGAACCGGACACTTGAACGTCTGGCCATAGAAGTCTACGAGCGTCATGGTGAATGTGAGACCCTCGCCATTCTCGGCATACAACGACGCGGTGCCGATCTGGCTGAGCGGTTGAAAAAACTTCTGGATGATCGGTTGGGACGCAAGGTTCCACTGGGCAAGCTTGATATCAATCTCTATCGGGATGACTGGACAACCAACCTTGAATTGACCCCCGTTATCAACTGTTCCGAAATAGGGTTCGAGATAGAAGGTGCGTCCATTGTTCTGGTGGATGACGTACTGTATTCCGGCCGGACTATCCGGGCGGCGCTGGAAGCTATACTGGACTACGGCCGTCCCAGGCGTGTGGAGCTGCTGGTGATGGTTGACAGGGGGAACAGGGAATTGCCCATTCAGGCCGATTATGTGGGCAAGAAGGTTGAAACTTCCATGGGCCAGCATGTGAATGTACTGGTCAATGAGCGGGACGATGAGGACCGTGTCTGTCTGGTCGAGGGCGACTAGGTATGGCGTTTACTCCTGTTGATCGGGACCCTGTCCCACAGCCTTGTATTACGTTGGTAGGGATGGCTGGTGCCGGAAAAACCACCCTCGGAGCTATGCTGGCCCGACAACTCGATTGGGGGCAGCTTGATACCGACCTGTATCTTGAATCCTACTACGGGATGCCGCTTCAAACTATTATGGACACCTACGGACTTGATGACTTTTTGCGCATCGAGGATCACCTTGTCAGCGAATTGGGACTGACAAGGACAGTTATTTCCACTGGAGGAAGTGTCATCTATGGCACCCAGGCCATGGCTCGTTTGAAGGAGCTTGGCAAAGTCGTTTTTCTGGACATTGACGAGACAACATTTCTCAAGCGGGTCGGCGATGGCGAGAATCGCGGCTTAGCCATTGCTCCAGGTGCCAGTATGAGTGACCTTTACAACGAGCGGCAGCCACTGTACCGTGCCGCCGCCGACATCGTGGTCCGCACCGACAGGGACACACCGGAAGCATGTGTGGCCCAGATTCTCGAACACATTGATCTGATATGAAAAAATTGACTCCAAAGGCCGCCTACCGCAAACTGGCTTCCATTTATGATCGCATGGTCGATCAGTATTCCGATGCAGCAGAAGCGATCGGCATGACCTGCAACGGTTGTCACGATAACTGTTGTCTTTCCTTTTTTCAGCACCATACTTACGTGGAATGGGCTTATATGTGGGAAGGATTGAATCAACTGCCCGCAGAGCGACTCGAAGAAATAAGGGAAAAAGCCCGGATATATGTGGAGAGTGCTCAGGACTCCCTGAATAGGGGAGAACGCCCACATCTCATGTGTCCGCTCAATATCGATGAGCAGCAGGGAATCTGTGGTTTGTACAATCATCGCCTGATGATTTGTCGTATGCATGGTGTTCCCAATCTTTTGGTCAAGCCCAACGGACAGCAGGTCCAGTTTCCGGGGTGCTATCGTTGTCAGGAATTGACCGACCTCTATGAGGCGGATGGCAGATCAGCTCCGGTGGTGAATCGGACCTCTCTCTACAAGGATCTGGTCATGCTGGAGATGCAATTTGTGGGCAAGAACCTGAGGCAATTCCCCAAAGTGGATCATACCATTGCGGAAATGATTGTCCTTGGCCCTCCGCGCTTTCGGTAGAAAGGGGAGTCTTGGAGAAGAGAATACCTTGCTTCCCGGCCGGGATTGTCGAGCAGGTATAAATTATCATACAATTGGCAACATGGAACAATCTGACGTAAGGTTGTTCCATGTGTGTACACGAGGGACAGAGTCGGAGCCGTCCTTGCGGCAGTGTGATGGGTTGGATGACCAGTCTGTTTCTGTTTGCTCTGTCCTGGGTGGTGCTTTTTCCGGCTGTTTCGCCAGCTGCGCCCCTGGATTCGGTCAGCTTGCAGTTACGCTGGTTTCACCAGTTCCAATTTGCAGGGTACTACACTGCAAAATCAAAAGGTTTTTACCGTGATGTCGGGCTTGATGTCACGATAATCGAGCGTGATCTCAAAGTGAACCCGGTCCATGCCGTGCAGCAGGGAAATGCTCAATTCGGTGTGACCAATTCCGAGATCCTGCTGCACCGGATGCGAGGGGAACCGGTGGTCGTCATGGCCGCGATTCTTCAGCACTCGCCGCTTGTCCTGCTCACAACGAAAAAAGACCGCATATCTTCACCCCATGACCTGATGGGGAAGCGGGTGCTCATGAGCACCAAGACAATGGATGTCGAATTACTTGGCATGTTACAGAAGGAGCATGTCCCCCTCGGTCGACTGGATATCGTGGATCGTTTTTCGAGCAGAAATGATTATCTTGATCCCTCGTTCGACGCAGTTGCCGCCTATATCACCAATCAGCCATATTATCTTGAAGAGAAGGGGATTGCCTACGGGGTTCTTTACCCTGCCTCTTATGGCGTCGATTTCTATGGAGATTGTCTTTTTACGACAGAAGATCAGGTTCAGAACCATCCAGACAGGGTCCGGGCATTTCATGAAGCGAGTCTGAGAGGCTGGCAGTATGCGATGGCGCATCCTGATGAAATTATCGATTTGATCATGGCGGACTATGCCCCTCGCAAAACAAAGGCGCATCTGGAGTATGAAGCAGCGGCCATCAGGAAGCTGATGCTGCCGGACCTTGTGTCCATAGGCCATATGAATCCCGGCAGGTGGGCATATATCGGAGAGGTCTTCAGAAGTCTCGGTCTGACTTCAACGCCTCTCGACATGGGAAGCTTTCTCTATTCACCCAATCCAGTGGGAGATCATGCCGCACTGAAAAAATTTCTCTATATATTGGGAGTCGTGGCTCTTGTCTTGATGTTGGGGGCCATTTCCCTCGGAGTCTTCAACCGAAAATTGCAGATTCAGGTGCAACAGAGAACCGAAGCCCTCACTCTCAAGGCACTGGAACTGGAACGTGCCAACCAGCGACTGACCGAACTGGATCGAGTTAAATCGGCTCTGCTGTCGTCTGTTTCGCATGAGATCAGGACACCCATGACTGCAGTGCTGGGATTTGTGAAGCTTATTGGCAAGGAGTTCAAGAGAACCTTTGCTCCGCTGGCGCATGGCAATGTTTCACTGGAGAGAAAGCGCGACAGAATCAGCAAAAACCTGAATGTCATTTCCGTCGAGGGAGAAAGACTCACTCGACTTATCTCTGATGTTCTTGATCTTTCCAAAATCGAGTCAGGGAGCGTTCACTGGCAGGATCAGGATATTGATATGGCAGAGGTTGCCTACAATTCCGTGGCAGTGGTGCAGGAACTGTTTGCCCAGAATCCGGGAACAAATCTGTTCATGGATGTCCAGGATAACCTGCCTCGGGTTCACGCCGACCCGGACCGTATTATCCAGGTTTTGATCAATCTGCTGGCCAATGCCGTGAAATTCACCGCATCCGGTGAAGTTCGACTCACCCTTGCTTCGGATGGAGCCGGTCATATCGAGATCGTGGTCAGCGATACTGGCATCGGCATCGCTCAGGAAGATGCAGAGGATATCTTTAATATGTTTCATCAGGTCCGGCGGGGTGATACCGTTCGTTTCGGCGAGCAGGGAGCCGGACTTGGGCTGGCTATCTGCAAGGAAATCGTGGAACATTATGGTGGTTCCATTTTTGTACACTCCGCTCTCGGCCAGGGCAGTCGTTTTACAGTGAGGCTTCCCGCAGTCGTCCCGAAAACCGAAAACTAGATCGTCTTTGCCAACCCGGCTTTGGCAAAAGTATATTGTCCAGCTTGAAGTAGGGCTATTTCGTTTTCCTTGGCTGCTATCTGCCGATATTTTTCTTCATCTGGTAATGCCGAATTCCAGACTTTGGAAATCTCACTCTTGACCACCTGCACTCGCTGTTCCAATCGTTCAAGAGAAAAAGTTCCATTCTTGATCGGTTCGATGGCTGCTTCCCGGAACGCTTGCAGGGCTTCTTCCGAAAATTCAACGACATCGCCGAGCAGACGTTCATTTTCCTCCTGTGTCATTTCCTTGAGGTGCATCTCAAAGCTGACATCCTCTGAGCGGGCTTCACGTACTTCAACTTGCATAACCAACCCTCCATGGTGGCTGTGTCCTTATCTTATCGGTCACCACACGAATTTTCTCTAGGGAGGGTATGGAAGTGAAGGAGTCGATGGGGAATGATTCGGCGGAATCTCCATCATAAGAAAGGCCCTCCCGATTGTACGGGAGGGCCAGGGGGCGAGGTTCGCTATGGAGTGGCGAAAGCCATCGGCTTAGTCTGGAGCGGTGGACATGACTGTGGACAATTCTTCGATCTGGCCGGTTTTCAGGCGATAATCATAGATGGCCTTCATATCCTTGTAGACCTGGAAGACTTGGAAGAAACCATGCCAGTGGGCATAATCCGGGCCGTTCATGGCCGTCCCGTGACGGGCGCGACGACCGCAGTGATGCCACAGGAAGTACATCAGCTCCTGGAAACCATCAGTCCACGGATCTTTGCCCAGCAGATTTTTTTCCTGAAGCACGGTTTTCATTTCGACAGCCTTGTCCCAATACGTATTATACAGGGCAACTGCGTTATCAAGCTGCATACGCTGGCTATTGGTATGCAGGGTCGAGTGGCAGCTCTTGCAGACCTGGCGCATTTTCTTGTCGCCTTCCATGCCATTACCGCGATCATTTTTGCGAAGTTCGCTGCGAGCATGGACCAGGTCCCATTTGAGACGCTCGGCCACGTTATGCGTCGTGGTCAATTCGCCTATGCCGGACATGTGGCAGACAGCGCAGGTTGGTGCGTCATAATCTCCAGGTTCCCAGGTGTCGGGAGCGGCTTCAAAGTTCCATTTTTCACTGTGGGCCTTGTAGATTTGCCCGTGCTTGGACTCTTCGTAGATTTCGATCTGCGGATGATCCGGACCAAGGTGGCAGGAAGCACAGGCTTCGGGCTTGCGGGCCTCGGATACGGCAAACTGGTGACGTGTATGGCAGACGGTGCAGTTGCCGACACTGCCGTCTGGATAGCGGGTGCCGACGCCTCCGGGCCAAGTGTCATTAATGGGCTTGTGGTCCGGGCCGAGTTCGACCTGTGTTCCGTGGCACATCTGACACCCGGCGGCACGGCTTGCACGATTGGGGGCAGAGCCTTTTTCAACGCCAAGGAATTCCGCACCTTCATGATGATACATCAGGCCGATGAATTTGGGGACCTCCAACAGGGGACGCCCCGAGTTCATGGCGTGATTCGATTTCAGGAACTGCTCCACTTCGCGCGGATGGCACTTGGAGCAGGTTTTTGAGGAAACCATGGGCGAGGTGTAAATATTGGTGCCGCGAAGGCCCTCGCACTGGCTGGCCATGGGAGAATCCTTTTCCACGACGTGACAGTCATAGCAGGAGACCGTGGCATGGCCCATTTTGCCGTTTTTCCAGTTTTCAACTATGCCGGGTGTCTTCTGGGAGTGACACTCGATGCACGATTTGGCTTCCTTGGTGAAGCCTCGGTGCACCACGAGCTGCCTCTTCTCGAGATTGACGCCTTCCAATTCGGCTGCGGCCTGTGCCGGTCCAGCCAGCATGAACGTCATGCAGCATATGAATCCGGCGACGAAGATCGTACCGAAAACTTTTTTCATAAACCTCTCCTACTCCTTGCCCGCGACTTGTGGGCTTTTCTTGAAATAGTTGTTGATTTCCGAGACCATGTTCTTGTGGCCGACATGCTCGTGGCAATCCACGCAACGTTTGTCCAGATCGCCGATGAGGTACTGCCTGTGCGCGAGAATCCCACTGGTCCTCATGCCTTCCGGCTCGAGGTTGACGTGGCATTTGCGGCAGGCATTGTCGTAAGTGAATCCGCGCCGGTGTTTGGCGCGACCAGCCCAGTCGTACGTGGAGGGATCAATAATCATGTTCATGATGATATCCCGCGTTCCGGTGTACGCCTTGGTGGCCACATACTCCACAAAACCGCCATGCGGCAGGTGACAGTCCACACATTGCGCTTCAAGCCCTTTGTCGTTGTTGCCACCGTGTGTTTCATTGCGCCAGGCCGTTCTGAAAGGCTTCATGACGTGACAGGAAACACAAAAGACATCCGTATTCGTAGCCTGAATCATATACCCCGAGGCCAAAATAACGGAGACGGCAAGAACGACCCCAATGAGCACGCCTGGCAACAGCTTTCGGCTATGACGCTTCTCACTGTCTGCCATTCATACATCCCTTATTTGCAGTTGAACGTGTCAAGAGTGCCCCTCTTGGGCGCTCGCCTTTACCAACCTCGCTGACCGGATTGATGAACGATGCACAATCCGATGAGAAACTTTTTTGTTAGAACAATAACCATGCCATGATGGGGAGAGTGGCACTGTTCTTGTTTTCATTGGCACCACGAGTTGTTTTGGCTGGGAAGAGTCTCGGAGTTTACTGGGAGTGGATAAGAGAAAAATGTCATTTTTTTCTGACATACGTCATATAAAAATGACAGAGTGTCATATAGAGTTGACATTGTATGTGGGGCTTTCGGATTCCCGGTTGGGAGGAGAAAATGGACAAGAAGGCGAAATCAAAAATGAATCGGTGGGCATGGCCTCTTGGGTTGGGTGTGGCATGGCTGATATTTTTGTTGGTTCTGGCTATCTGGTCAGTTCAGTCGGAGCGAGCCCACGTGACGAGCATGGCTGAGCGTGAAGCAAAGGCCTTTTTCCAACAGATGGTGGTGACCCGATCCTGGAACGCCGCTCATGGAGGAGTGTATGTTGTCGCGACTCCCGACAATCCGCCCAATCCGTATTTCAAGAGGGAAGACCGGAGCCTTGAAACCATGCAGGGCATTACACTGACCAAGGTCAACCCGGCTTACATGACACGCCAACTCTCCACCATTGCTCGCTATGAACATGATGTACAGTTCCATATCACGAGCCTGGACCCGGTTCGTCCCGCGAATAAGGCTGACGAATGGGAGTCCGTGGCATTGAGGGAGTTCGAACGGGGAGGCAGAGAAAAATTTTCTTTGGTGGAGACTGGTGGAAAACATTTCTTTCGGTATATGGCTCCGTTGCTGGCAGAAAAAGGCTGTATGCGATGCCATGACGAATACGGGCATAAAGGGAAACGCCTTCTGGGCGGTATTTCAGTCACCTTTCTGGCCGATCCTCTCATCAATGCCCGCAAGAGTTCCGTGGCCCATACACATTTGGTCTTTTCGTTGATTTTTCTCGTGGGTTTTATCGGTATTTGCGGATCCACATATCTGGTGCAGACGAAACGGGCGGAGGCCGAACAGGCCAATCGAACCAAATCCGTTT
The DNA here is from genome assembly GCF_000341895.1 of Pseudodesulfovibrio piezophilus C1TLV30. Lineage (NCBI taxonomy): Bacteria > Pseudomonadati > Thermodesulfobacteriota > Desulfovibrionia > Desulfovibrionales > Desulfovibrionaceae > Pseudodesulfovibrio > Pseudodesulfovibrio piezophilus. The sequence continues at coordinate 3,012,097 of NC_020409.1, forward strand.
TTTTGGCGAATATGAGTCATGACATGAGAACTCCTCTGAATGGCATCATGGGGCTGACGGAATTGATGCAAAAGAAAGGGTTGAGCCAAACTCAATCCCGATATGCGGACATGGTCCGCCATTCCGCTTGGACTCTGCTGGAAATAATCACTGATATAACAGATTTTTCTCGGCTGGAATCAGGGCGTCTGGAGCTGACAAAAACGGTTTTCGAGATGAAGCAGCTACTGGATGATGCCCTTGCCATTTTTCGGTTTGAATCAGAGAATAAAGGATTGGTGCTTTCTGCCACCGTTTCGCCGGATGTTCACCGCCTGCTCAAGGGTGATGCTTTCCGCCTCAAACAAGTTATCACCAACCTGGTAGGCAATGCTGTCAAATTTACCGAGCACGGCATCGTTGCCGTCAGGGTTTCATCTGGTGGGGAAGTTTCCGAGGTGAATGGCGGCCGTTCCAGGAATGTTCGCGTCTTGGTGGAGGTCAGTGATTCCGGTATCGGTATTCCGCAAGAGAGGCAGCAGGATATCTTCGAGAGTTTTCGGCAGGTGGATGATTCTTATGCCAAGCATCATGAGGGGTCCGGGCTGGGCTTGGCCATCTGCCGACAACTGGTGACCATGATGGGTGGTTCCATCTCTGTCCGTAGTGTCCTTGGCGAAGGAGCGACCTTCTCTTTTGATGTCATCCTCGAAGTGCCGGAGAAAGGGGAATTTTCCGCGGAGGTATCAGATGCGGAAACAGCTGTGATTTCGTCTGTCCGGCCCCGACGAGTACTGATGGCGGAAGATAACAGTCTCAATCAGACCTTTGCCGTGGAAATATTGGAAGAGGCCGGGCATCCGGTGAGTGTGGCTGCGAACGGGTATGAAGTCCTGGAACTTCTCAGGAACAATGAATTTGATATTGTTTTCATGGATATTCAAATGCCGGAGATGGACGGTTTGGAAGCGACTCGTTGCATTCGGGCCGGAGAAGCGGGAGAACATGCCAAGCGCGTCCCGATTGTGGCGGCTACGGCGTTTGCTCTGCCGGGCGATAGGCAGGCATGTCTGGATGCTGGGATGAACGGATTTGTACTCAAGCCATTGACGAGTGAAGATCTGTTGCAGGCCGTGGTCAAGTATACCGGAATAGCAGGGAAAACAGGAAAGGCAATAGCGGGATCAATGAAAAGGACGACAAAAAAGGTGAAACCAGTTCTCGATATGGCTGGAGCACTGGAGCGATTGGGCGGGAGAAAAGGACTTTTCAAAAAGCTGGTTTGCGCATTTCAGGATGATGCACCATCCAAGCTGGCAGATTTGTCAGATGCCGTCAGGGACGGTCGCATTCAGGACGTCTTGCGGCTGGCCCATGGGATCAAGAATTCTGCAGGCATGATTGAAGCGACCGTATTGTCCAACGCAGCCTTTGCTCTGGAAATGGCGGCGCGTGAAGATCGTCTCATGGAAATCCCGGAACTTCATGACATACTCGGGCGTGCAGCCGAGGACGTTTTGTTCGCTTTGCATCAAATTGTGGAGGATATGTAAATGGCTCGTATCCTCCTGATTGATGATGAGCAGATGATGCATGTCCTTTTTGCGGATGTAGTGACAGAGTTAGGGCATGAATTAACTGTTGCAGGAACATTGGCAGAAGCATGGCCTTTGCTTGAGGCTCTGCAGCATGACGTCATTTTCCTTGATGTTTTATTACCTGACGGCAATGGTATAGAAGAACTGGATCGGTACAAATCGTTGCCATGGGCACCTGAAGTCATTGTCATTACAAGCTACGGGGAGTCCTCGGGGGCCGCATCTGTCCTTGAACAAGGCGGTTGGGAGTATTTGACCAAGCCACTGACTGTCGACAAGATTGAACAGTCGGTCAGAGATGTTGTCACCTATCGGGAGCATCGGGTCGTGTTGCCCGGTGCAGGGAAACGCCCGGTGGGGATTGCCGGGTCAAGCGCCAAGCTTCTCCGGTGTCTGGCAAAAGTGGATGATATTGCCCATACCGATGTGACGGCCATGATCCATGGTGAGACCGGCACAGGGAAAGAACTGATTGCCCGTGCGGTTCACGATCGAAGCAGGCGGGCCTCCCGGCCTTTCGTGACGCTCGATTGTGCTTCTCTTTCTCCGACTCTTGTCGCCTCACAACTTTTCGGTCATGTCCGTGGGGCTTACACCGGAGCAGATAGATCGCGTAACGGTGTCATTGCACAGGCTCACACCGGAACACTCTTTATGGACGAGATAGGTGAATTGCCTCTTGAGATGCAGGCATCCTTTTTGCGGGTATTGGAAACCGGACGATACCGGCCCGTTGGCAGTCAGGGTGAGCAGGAGTCGGATTTCAGGCTGGTCACGGCGACCAACAGAGACCTGGAGGAAATGTCCAGGCTTGGTTTGTTCCGCAATGATTTACTGTATCGACTTCAGGGAGCAACACTGACGCTTCCTCCGCTTCGGGATCGGCTTGAAGATCTTGAATCCATTGTCCGTTTTCACCTTGATAAGGCCTGCGGTTCATCTGATGGATGTACCAAGGAAATCAGTGAGGAATTCTGGGCAACTCTTCGCGCGTACTCATGGCCCGGAAATGTTCGGGAACTCAAACATGCGGTTCTCCGGGCATTGGGAGCAGCCAAGGACGGGCCTGTCATCTATAGCCGTCATCTTCCAACGCATGTCCGTATCAAAGCCGTCCAGCAGACACTGGATTCAGGCGAAAGATTGTCGGCTCCGCTCCTCCGATCTGGGCAGAAATTATTCCCCCGCCTCAAGGACTACCGGGATAAGGCCGAGCGGGAATATGTGAAATTGCTTCTTGAGAAGAGTGGCTGCAACATGAAACAGGCGGCTACCCTTGCCGGAGTCTCTCGGGGGTATCTCTATGAGCTTCTGAAGAAACACGGCGTGAAACGGTAAGACCCTCCAGGTGCGCATGGTTCTGCCTGAAATGAATATGGACCGGTCGAGACTGGCTCTCTGCCAGGAGCGGGCAGGGCATGCTCTTCGAATTTGTTTGAGGCGGTGATGGGATTGTCTCCTAATGAACCCCCGCCTTGTTTAGATGAGGGACATATTTCCTGTCATCGCCCTGGATATGGTTGACGAGCCAGTCCTTGAGGAACTCCATGACATCGTTGGTCAGGGCAGCCTTGCCGTTTTTGAATTGGGCTTCAAGTTCGAGAACGGTATTGACGAGCTTCTTGTGCTTGGCGACATGAGCAATCATGCCGGGGTAATGATGTTCTTCGAAAAGAGCTTCTTCCGTGGCGAAGTGATGGACGGTATATTCCTTCAGCTCTTCGAAAATTTGTCCGAGTTTCTGGCTTCCGCGTCCACTTTTCATCGCGGAGTTGAGGTCGTTGACCAGGCCGACGAGCTTTTTGTGCTGACTATCGATTTCACGGATGCCGATGACGAAATCATCATTCCATTCCATGAGGTTTGATGATCTGCGAGGAGATGTTCCAGAGGTGCGCAACGCTCGGCCCGGGACTGGGGTTGCCGGTTCGACTCCCGCTTTGAGTAGGAAGGGAACATATTTTCTGTCCGTGCCCTGGATGTGGTTGACAAGCCAATCCTTGAGGAACTGCATGACGTCGTTGGTCAGGGCGGCCTTGCCTTCCTTGAACTGTTTTTCGAGTTGGAGCACGGTATCCACCAATTTCTTGTGTTCAGCTTCATGGGCAAGGGTGCCCGGATAATGGTGTTCCTCGAAAAAGGCTTCTTCCGTGGCAAAATGGTGGACGGTGTATTCCTTCAACTCTTCGAAAATTTGTCCCAGAATCTCCTTGCCCTTGCCAGCTTTCATGGCTTCATTGAGCTTGTTGACGAGATCAACAAGCTTGTGATGTTGAGTATCTATCTCTTTCAGGCCGAGGACGAAATCACTGTTCCACTCCATGAGAGAGCCGCTCTTGTGACGGCTGGTTCCTGGAAGGGGAGAACGTCCGGTGTTTCGAGCTCTGCTCCCTGATTTAGGCCGGTCACCTGTCGTTGTCTGCATGTCGGACCAATTGCGCTGCTCAATGGCTGATATATTGCCATCGCTCATATCCTGAATTATCTCGGCGAGAATCGTGGTGTAGGATGTGACATTATCAATCATTCCATGGGATTCTTCCATCCCATTGACTATGAGCGAGGACGTTTCATTGACCTCATCCACGGAGCGGTTGATTTCTTCGCTGGTAGCGGATTGTTCCTCGGCAGCGGTGGCTATGGCATGGGCCTGGTCCGAACTCAATTCAACAATGCCGACGATGTCCTTGAGGGATGTTTCGGCTTCGGCTGCGAGGGAGCTTGCCTTTTCCACGGCCTCGGCAGCCTGGGTCATCTCAGTCATGGAGCTGTGAACGCCTCCTTGGATGGCCTGAACAGTGGAGCCGACTTCCTTGGTGGCGTCCATGGTCTTCTCTGCCAGTTTTCTGACTTCGTCGGCAACCACCGCAAAGCCCCGTCCAGCCTCACCTGCACGAGCCGCCTCAATAGCCGCATTGAGCGCGAGAAGATTTGTTTGGTCCGCGATATCCGTAATGACACTCATGATCTTGCCAATATCATCAGCTTGCGTTCCCAGCCCATGGACGCTGTCTTTCATGCGTTGGGTCAATGCGCTGACAGACGCCACAGCCTCGGCAACCTGGTCGACCACAGCTGCTCCTGAAGTTGCCCGATCCTTGGCTTGGGTCGCTTGAGCCGCAGCTTCGGAAGCATTGCGTGCCACATCAAGAATGCTGGCATTCATCTGGTCCATGGCAAGCGCGCTTTCTCCGCTCCGGCTGAGTTGCGTGTTGGCTCCTTCGGTCACTACGGCGACCTGTTCGGACAAGCCCTCTGTGGCTGCATCAAGAAGATCAGTTAATTCCCTGAGTTTGGTTGCGCCGGAGATCAAGCCCTGTTTCCATTTGGCCGTTTCCTTGCGGGCTGTTTCCAGTTCATCTCCGGCAGCGGTCAGTTCGTGTCGGGACATGGCGAGTTGATTATCCAGCTCTTCGCACTGGTCGGCCTTGAGTGTCGCTTCTCCGGCAATGATGTCGATGGCATTTTTAAGCTGGAGGAATTCCCCGGTGCAGTCGCCTTCGTAAGGTGCGCCGTAATTACCGTTGGCGATACGGGTAGCGTAGCGGATGGTACGCATCAGGGGAAATAGGGCGCTTCGAAAGATTACCAGGGAGATCACAAGAATCAGGATGGAGCCGAGACTCCCTGCCAGAATCACGGTCAGATTCGTGTTGGAAGCGGAGAAGATTCCTGTCAGGCTGACGATGATCGAAATGACACATATGAAGACAAGGCTGAAAGCCAGTTTGAGCCGTATGCTATGCACGATTGATCCTGTAATGCTTTTGCCGTTGAGATGGCATTGATTATCACTACGGGAAGAATACCGGGAGCGGCTTCGGAATACAATCCCTATTTGTCTATCGTCGCAAAATGTCCATGCTGGCCTTGAGGTAAAGGGCTCCAAGAGGAGAGTCTGCATAGGCCTCTGCCCAGTGCAGATAGACCAGTCTCAGATACTTGGTACGGATGAAATCCGCTTTTTGCAGGCGAGAGGAAATGCCCTCGGCCGGGAGTGCATTAAGCGCATTGACCAGTGTTTGTGCACGGTGAGTTGCCCGGTGATGTTCATCTATTATGTTGGCTCCGGCAAGGGCGAGGCTTTCTCTGCGATCGGGGTCTGCGAGCAGAGAGCAGAGAATGTCGATGAGTTGGTCCATGTCATCCTGAGGATAGGTTACCAGGTGTTTGCCATCAATGAAGAGGCGAGACTGGCCATGTCCTATTTCTGGGGTGACGAGGCAGGCTCCGGTGGCCAGACTTTCAAAAACACGGAAGTTCAGATCCCCATGCTCGGCAAAATTGAGGACAATGCGGGCCTGGGGGAAAAGCGTGGCGAAATCACCTTGGCGAATTTCCAGATTGGGCAGGCGTGCCTTGAGTTCCTTCAGGAAGAGGAACCGTTCAGGGGTCGTCTCTCTGTCCACCTTGCCAACAAAAAGGACATCCCATTTCTTGGCGACCGCCTCGGAGGGGGGGTGCTCATGCCTGAGAGGGTAAGGGGGGAGCCATATGACCTGTTCATCGCGAAGGCGAAGTCGGAACCGGGGCATGTGGTCTCGCAGGCTGACGGCGGCAAGGTCAAATGCTTGGGCATAGGCGGGATACCATGTGTGGATATGCGAATCGACGGCATAGAAAATCGTGGTGCAGGGGAAATTTTCCACCCCGATCAGCGGTGGGGGCAGACTTCGATCGGCGTAGACGACCACGTCCGGAGAAGTTCCGGTTGCGGTGAGAATGTTTTCCCAGGTCAGAGGCGCGGGAGTTTCCATGGGAATGTGGGTGATCTGGAGGCCGAGTTCCTTGATTTGGGCCTGAAAATAGAGCCCTCCGATCCACGCGACGGTTCTAGATGGCACTGGACGCCCCCTGAAGGAAGCCTATGAAGTCTGTTATGCCTGACTGTCGTGCCAGAACATAGTTTGCCACATAGCGGGCATAGGTCATTGTGCGGCCGTATATTTGATAGTGTGTGTCAGTCGTGGCAAAGTCCCAGCCGAAATGCTGGGCGATTTTCGGGTTGATCGGCTGCTCGAATTCCGGGAACGGTTCCCCCAGAGCTTCGAGCCGTGTCTCTTCAGGAAGAGCGAGGGAGAGGTGTTGCATCACCCCTTTTGCAACATGGTTCATCAGTTCTTTTCCGGGATGGTTGACCGTGTTGAAGAGCCGTTGATCTCGATACCCCTCTTTTATTACCTCAAGATACGGGATAGGCGTATGGCTTTCCCGTTCTCGTTCCAGTGCGATGCTTTCACTGACCAGCTCCAGAAGATCATAGTGACGGGTGACGTCCGAGCGAAGAAAGAGCATGACCGTTTGTTCTGGGGGCAATCCCATGCTCAGGTATTTTTCCAGATGAGTGCATCGGTAGTCAAAGCCCGATTCTCCGCTCCACATAGGCCAGTAACCTTTGAAGAACATGTTGGGAATACAGAGATGCTCTGCGTCGGGAGGAAGTTGGCGCAGCAGTGATTCTGAGGCAAGTGGTCCCCATCCGGGGCCGAGATGCTGGTAGAGAAAAAGAGAGCACCGGGCAAGAGTCGATTCCGGGACAGGCTCACGCGTATAGTTGGTGAAAACGGTACACTCGTAGTTCGCGGAAAAATCCGGACTGAGCATCAGTCTGTCCAGCAGGGGAGGACCCTGGCAGTTTGCGTGGAGGATGCAGAGGCGTTTGCCCATAGTCACCGGAAGGGGTTGAAATGTCCTGTGAAAGCCGACAATGAAATTAACACGTCCTGCGCAGGCGTTCAACTCTCTTTATAGAGCGACTATTTACAGGGGATAAGACAAGGTGTATCCCTCCGGCACTGAATAAACACCTAAGTGAACATGAGGATATGATGCAAAAAGAATTTGATACCGCCGTGGCAGCCATCCAGCCGGTCGATCGTTCCTTGACAGACAAAGGGCAAGCTCATCTGGACAGTCTGACCAAACCCCAGGGGAGCCTTGGACGGCTGGAAGACCTGGCCTTGCAGTTATTCCTGATCCAGGAAGGACAGGCGCTTCAGGCCGACCCCATGCGCATTTACACTGTCGCCGGTGACCATGGTGTTAACGATGAAGGGGTGAGCCTTTTCCCGCAGGAAGTCACTCGGCAGATGATTCTCAATTTTCTCGGTGGTGGTGCCGGTATCAACGTCTTGGCCAAGACCGCCGGAGCGCAACTCTATGTGGTGGACGCCGGTTCCTGTGGCGGTGGCTATGACGAGCATCCCAATCTGATTCAGGCGAAGATCGCCCCCGGTACGGCCAATCTAGCGCAAGGCCCGGCCATGACTCGTGACCAATGCCTTCAGGCCTTGATGCTGGGGATAGATCTTGCCGACCGAGCGTATGCGGACGGAGTAAAAATTCTCGGAACAGGCGATATGGGTATTTCCAATACGACCCCATCCACGGCGCTTTATTGCGCTTTTCTGGGATTGAAACCTCTGGAAGTCACGGGCCCCGGAACCGGTCTGGATAGTGACGCTGTGGGACGGAAGGCTGAAGTGGTCGCACGAGGGCTGAAAGTCAATCGCTCGGCCCTGGAATCAGGCGATGCTGTGGAAATCCTCGCTGCGTTGGGTGGGCTGGAGATCGCCACTCTGGCTGGCTTGATTCTCGGTGGAGCAAAAAACCGTCAGCTTGTCAGTGTCGATGGTTTTATCTCGACCGCCGCGTATGCGGCTGCCTGGAAAATATGTCCGGCAGTCAAGGACTATTGCATTATCAGTCATGCTTCTGCGGAACCCGGTCATGCCAAGGCCGTCAGTGCCATGGATCTTGATCCGTTGCTTCATCTCGGTTTCAGGCTGGGGGAAGGCACCGGAGCCGCCTGTGCTATGTATCTGGTGAGGAGTGCTGTGGATATGTACAATAATATGGCGACATTCGCCGATGCCGGAGTTGCCGAAGCTCACGATTAGTCCGTCATAGGATGTTCTTGGGGAAAAAAATAAGCCGGACGAAAATCGTCCGGCTTATTTTTTTGAAAGGCCGCGTCTCACGGCATCGTCATGCGTCACCGAGATCTCCTGTTAGCGCCTGGATGACATCGCCCTTGGCGTTATAGGTTCCTGTTGATTCCACCTTCACGAGTTGGCGAGCCATCTCGGGGTTTTCCAAAACTTCTCGTTGCAGTCGAACCTTGCGGATAGACTTCATCTGTTCCGCCAAAGTCGGTCCTTGCAGATCAAAACCACCAACTTCCATGATACGTACCTCCTTCCATGGAGTGTCAATTGAATGTCTTACTCCTCTTATCGGATGGTGCGTAAATATCTTTAGTAAAATATTGGAAGATCGAGTTCTGCTGTCGCCAACAACCCGGATTGATTTTATTTTTTTCATGAATATTTCTTTATATTCTTAACATTCGAAGTGTGAGTCGTGCGGGATAAAAAAAGATAAAGAATTGGCGAGGGAGAGGACTCGTCACCCGAATACGGCTCGCCCCGTCTTTTTCGGAAGGGCAGAGGCGAGCCGGAAAGTTATTTGGCTGTTGCTGCGTAGACTCTGTCGAGAATTTCTTTTCCACCGGCGTCGAGGACCTTTCCCGCCAGAACCATACCGATGTCCCAGGCATTTTCCAGCGAACCTTCGACCATTAGGCGAATGGGATTGGAGCCATCAATATCGGCGACAAAACCGGTGAGACGAATCAGGTCGCCTTCTATTACAGACCACGCGGCAATAGGAACCTGACACCCACCGTCAAGGCCAGTCAGAAAACCACGTTCGGCCATGACTTGCTGCTTGGTCGGTTCATGGTTCAGGAACTGGAGCATTTCGACGACTTCGGTGTTGCTGGTGTCATATTCTATTCCGAGAGCGCCTTGCGCAACGGCTGGCAAAAAATCCGGCGGTCCGAGAATTTCATGCTTGGGTGCGCTGAGTTCGAGTCGGTTCAATCCGGCCGTGGCAACGACGATTGCATCAAACTCCCCATCGATGAGTTTTCTGACACGGGTATCAAGGTTACCACGCAGGGATTCGATGCGGAGGTCCGGGCGCAGGGCCGCGAGTTGGGATTGACGACGCAGGCTGGATGTTCCGACCAACGCTCCCTCTGGTAAGCCTTTCAACCCATCATATTTGACCGAGAGGAGGGAGTCTGTTGCTGCTTCTCGTTCAGGCATGACCCCGACTTCAAGTCCATCGGGCAGCTTGGTGGGGACATCTTTCATGGAATGGACAGCGATGTGGGCGCGCCCATCCAGAAGGGCTTCCTCAATTTCTTTGACGAAAAGTCCTTTGCCGCCAACCTTGGCCAGCGGGACATCCAGAATCTTGTCGCCCTTCGTCTTGATCTTGAGCAGTTCCACGGTCAGGCCGGGATGTTCGGCTTCCAGACAGTCCTTGATATGATTGGCTTGCCAGAGGGCAAGAGCGCTGCCACGGGTGGCGATGACGAGTGTGTTCATTGAAAACCTTCGGGTGAGAGCTTCAGGGGAGCGTGTCTAGTGACAGCTGGAGCAGTTTCCGCCGGAACATCCGGCACATCCGCTGGGTGCGGCCGGTGCCGGGGCAGCTTCGGAAGCAGCCGTTTCCGGTGCTCCTCCGCCGACTCGTGAGCGCACTGCACTCATGAGTTTTCCTGTTTTACCGGACCCGCATTTCGGGCATGGGGGACATTCATCCCGGTCAAAGACGAGTTCTTCGAACTCGCCACCGCAGTCTTCGCAAGAGTATTCGAATATCGGCATAGACTTCTCCGATCATGTTGTGTGTGCAACCGACCCGTGTCGGCAGACGCTCTCAATAGCTCAAAAGAACAGGGCTGGCAACGGTGCACGCCCTTGTGTCAGAGAGGTAAGACATTGGGGAGAAATGTCCAGTGAGTCGAGAATGAATGACTCGTTGCTTGCGGGCAACTTGCATTCAGTATAAGAATTTTGATTATGGTGAGGGAGCTTGTTTTTATGAGATAGATCTCATCTTTGTACCAATGAATTTGCCTTGGGAGGTTCTTCGGAAATCCATGGAAGATGCACGAATACATACCAGTGCGGACAGCCGCGTCGAGTCGAGTGAAGGGTGTTCCGGCCTGGATAATCCGGATGAGCAGCTCCGGTGCGTCTTTTCCTCGACCACGGAGATTCGGATAGGAACCGGGACCACGGCCAAGAAGCAGATTTCGAAGCTGCTGTGGTATGTGAACCAATGCGGACTGGATGAATACGGTATTCGCAAGATCAATCCGAACTTTGTTCCGGTGGGTGAAGAAGACCTTATCGATCAGGAAAAATTGCTTACTGACTACACTCCCGAGGTCGAAATTCACAATGCACGGGTCATGCCTGCCATGAGGGCGTTGAAAAAGACCATTGCCAAAGGTGACAAGCATCGGGAGAACGGTGAACCGCTGTCAGCCGAGATGGAATACACCCGTGCACTTGATGTGGATGAAACCAATGTCAGGGCCATTTTTGGTTTGGGATTGGTCTATCTTGATCGCAAAGACAAGGATAAGTCGCGTGGAGTTTTCGAGCAATTGGTTTCGCTTCAAGGTGCTTTTCATGAAAATCACAAACACCTTTTTAACGAATTCGGCATAGCCTTGCGCAAGAATGGCCTGTATGATGAGTCGGTGCAGTATTATACCCGCGCTGTGGAATTGACCAAGAATGATGAGAACCTGTACTATAATCTGGCACGCGCTTTCTATGAAAAGGGAGACTGGGAGTATTGTTTCACCTTTGCCAGCAAGGCTCTGGATATCAATGCCTATCATGAGCATGCCATTGCCATGTGTCGATTCATGATGACTCTGGCAGGAAACGAAAACCTGCGGACCAAATATGATAAACCGCCGGTCCCGGCAGACCTCGTTGCACAGGCTTCCGCGCGACTCGGCATAGATGCGAGCGATGAGCATGCAATGGTCGAAATCGATCCAGACGGCTTCGGAACGGAGTTGGTTTCGGGCGATACCACATCCGAAAAGTAGCCGGAGGCATTGGTGGGGAAGAGACTTGAAATAACGATTTTCGGTATGTTTCAGAAGGTCGGCGCGCTCTATCTTTTTCGCAAGTCGATTCAGTCCGGTGTCAATGCCTACGGGAAACGAAAATGGCATGATCTCGTTCGGGATATAGCTTTGGGATTACTTCCCGTCAAAAAGCTGAGGCAGGTGTCACAGGTGGTGGGGCAACCGCTCAAGCCTGTGTATCAAGTGCAGGGTATTTCCATGCAAGGGCGCGAATTTGGACTGGAGTTTTTTCATGGCGGCCAATTTCTCCCCATGACCTTCATGGAGGGAGGAGGCAGAGATATTCAGGTGGCGGGGTTGATGCGACAATGCTGTCGGGGTGATATGCTGGGTGTTTTCAGCGCACAGCGAGAGGGCGCGTTGAATTTTCGCTGGGACGATGTGGACGAGGTCAACCCTGAAGAGGTTGCTCTTGTCTATGATGATGTCTCTGAACTTCTGGGCAGGAAACGATCCTGCGAAATAGCCTTGGATATGACATGGAAGGGGAGAAACGGCAAATGCAGGGGAATGGACAGCGCACAAAAGTTTTTGGGCCACAAACACGCCTTTCACATGACGAAGTAAATCTTTTTTCAGGTGGTGTTTCGTGAGTGCTCATAAGCATGATTCCGGCTCCGAGCCAGGACTTGATGCTCTGATTTCCGAAAGCGGCTTCGAATTCTTGGCGGATGGCGGTTTGATTCGGTGTGCCTTTTCAACAGTGAAAGCGATCAGGGTGGGGGTCGGGAGTAGTAGTCGGAAGCATGTGAGTCAGATATATTGGTATGTTGAACAGATTGATGACAATATGTTTGAGATGCGGCGTATTAATGACAAGAATGTTCCGGCTGGAGATGTGACTGTCATTTCCCTGAATCGCTTGCTTGATGAGTATACTCCGGAACTTGCCTATTATGAAGAAGTGGTGCTTCCGGCGCTGGAATCCCTCGAAGAAACAGTGGGGCAGGGTGATGCATTTCGCAAAGAAGGTCGGCTCTATTCTGCGGAACTTGAATACGGGAGAGTCCTTGAAATCGAGGAATCGAATGTCCGGGCTGTTTTTGGTCTGGGGTTGATCCATGCCAGCCGTAACGAAGTACAACGAACCAGAGAAATATTGAAACAACTGGTCGATATTCAGGCTGCCTTTGATGGAAAAAATCAGCATCTTTTCAACGAGTTCGGGATAGCCCTGCGCAAAACTCGTCTCTTTGAGGAGGCCGTGGCATATTATAGTCGCGCATTGGATTTCGTGACAGATGACGAGAATTTGTATTACAATCTTGCCCGAGCGCATTATGAAGCAGACAACTGGACAGAGTGTGTGGAGGCTTTGGCCTTATCATACCGGCTCAACCCCGAGTTGGTGGTGACACGAGACCTGCTTACGGTCATAGTGAAGTTGGCAGAAAGTGAACGGTTATCCAAAGAATCCGGCAAGCCGCCAGTTCCCTCTGGAATAGGGAACAGAGCACGGCGGTTGTTGGAAGCGGAAGAGGGTCTTCCTTTGGATGAAAACCCGGTGCGCAGGGAAGAAGTCGAGGCTTCCTTTACGGGAGCCAGTGGCCGGGCTCGCTCGGGAGCTTTGACAAAGGCAGCACCGGACAATTCGGGTGATGAGGAAAATTGAGGCAAGGCATGCGTGCTTCATGCGAGACGCATGCCAATTCGTAGAGTAACGTGATCGAAGGAATAGACTTGAGATGACCGAAGACTCGGGACGGCTCGAACTTGATACCGGGCAATCTTACCTCGCAGAAGCAACCTCGGATGAAGGGTTGGTGAACTGCGTGTTTTCTTCCACTTCGATGATCAAGGTGGGAACAGGAACGACCACGCGTTCTCACCGGACGAAGTTGTATTGGTATGTGGAAGAAATTGAAGACAAGCTTTTTGCGGTTCGTCAGATCAATACGAATAGTGTTCCATCCGGGGATGAAAAGATTATCTCACTTGATGAATTGATGGCGGAGTATTCGCCTGAAGTGGAATATTTCGAGGATCAGACTCTCCCGGCAATGCAGAATCTTGATGATCATCTTGACCTTGGAGAATCCCTCCGGGAGGAAGAGCGGTTTTACAGTGCAGAGCATTGTTTTACCAATGCCCTTGGCATAGATGAAAAAAATGTCAGGGCATTGTTTAATCTCGGCTTGATTTACCTCGAATCCCACAACATCGAAAGAGCGCGGGATATGATGCAGGAGATTCTCAAAATCAAAGCGGCTTTCAAAGGAAAAAATCACCATTTGTTCAATGAATTCGGTATCGCTTTGCGCAAGAGCGGACTATACGATGAATCTGTGGAATATTATGCCAAGGCAGTGGAGTTTGCCCCGGAAGATGAAAATCTTTTCTATAATCTTTCCCGAGCCAACTATGAGCGCGGGAACTGGGAGGAATGCGTCTCAGCCCTTTCCCAGAGCCGACTTCTTAATCCTGGGCTTGGGGCGGCAAAGAGTCTGGCCAAGTTGATCGTGGAGATGCACGACAAACCCTTGCTATGCGAGAAACAGGGAAAACCGCCTGTTCCGGCGAATATCATCGAGGCCTTAGGGGGTGACGTTCTTGGAAAAGACAGAGCTGTCTCCTATTCGCCAGGACAAGCCGAATCTGTGGACCGTGCACGCGGTAAGGCAACGAAATCTTCCGAAGAAAAGCAATTCACAGAGAAAGAGCAGTCGTCAGAACAAAAAGGCCCTTCTGATTCCGTCAAGATTGAGTTTGATATCTAAGGGTATCGGTCGATAAGGATCGCATCCTCGTTTTTTTTAAAATTCCGCGCTCAAAATTGGCAATAGAAAAGGCCTGCCGAGTATACTCGGCAGGCCTTTTCTGAATTATCGAATGAGAAGCGTGTTTATTTGGCAGATGCCAAGGGCCACACTTCATCAATTTTTTCGATGGGCTTGATCGTAATACGTTTGAGCAACTCTTCGGGTATTTCGCTCAAATCCTTCTTGTTTTGCGAGGGGATAAGGACGGTCTTCATACCTCGTGATACGGCAGCGAGAATTTTTTCCTTGATTCCGCCGACAGGCAGGACCCGGCCACGCAGGCTTATTTCTCCGGTCATGGCCATTTCCGGGTTGATGGGCGTATCCGTAAGTGCGGATATGAGGGCCGTAACCAGGGTTACTCCTGCTGATGGGCCATCCTTGGGAGTGGCTCCGGCCGGAACGTGGACATGGATATCCATCTCTTCGGTGAACTTGGGATTGATGCCATATTTGTCCGCTCGGGCACGGGCGATCGACAGGGCGGCCTGGGCCGATTCCTTCATTACCTCGCCCAGTTTTCCGGTCAGGGTCAGCTTTCCTTTCCCTGGCATGGTGGAGACTTCGATATGCAACAACTCTCCTCCAACAGGGGTCCACGCGAGCCCCACTGCGACGCCTGCGGGCAGGACTGTTTCCTTGGCGTCTTCCAGGAAGTGAGGCGGCCCAAGCAGGGTGTAGAGATTCTTGGCAGTGACCTTGAACGGTCCCTTTTCGCCTTCGGCCTTTTTTCGGGCCATTTTGCGACAGAGGGTGCCTATTTCCCGTTCCACATTACGAAGCCCGGCTTCGCGGGTGTATTCCCGGATGACCTTGGAAACCAGCTTGTCGCTTATCTCCAATTCCTTTTCCTTGAGACCGTTTTCAGACACCTGGCGCGGAATGATATAACGTCTGGTGATCACGGTTTTTTCCTGCTCTGTGTATCCGGGAATACGAATGATTTCCATGCGGTCACGCAGAGGACCGGGAATGGAATCAAGCATGTTGGCTGTGCACACGAACATGACTTTGGACAGATCAAAAGGAACATTCAGGTAATAGTCAGTGAACGAGAAGTTCTGCTCCGGATCGAGGACCTCGAGCAGGGCAGATGACGGATCGCCACGGAAGTCATTTCCGAGCTTGTCTATCTCATCAAGCATGATCACCGGATTTCGGGTACCGCACTGCTTGATGGCCTGAATGATACGACCGGGCATGGCTCCTATATACGTGCGTCTGTGGCCTCTGATCTCTGCCTCATCACGCATTCCTCCAAGAGACATACGGTGGAATTTACGGCCCAGAGAGCGTGCAATGGAACGGCCCAGAGAGGTCTTGCCAACACCGGGAGGCCCGGCAAAGCATAGAATGGGTCCCTTCATCTTCGGATTAAGCTTGCGGACGCTCAGGTATTCAAGGATACGCTCCTTGACTTTCTCCAGATCGTAGTGGTCCTCATTGAGAATATATTCGGCTTTCTTGATATCAAGCCGATCGCGGGAGAGTTTTTTCCAGGGGAGTTCGATCATCCAGTCCAGATAGGTTCTGATGACGGTTGCCTCACTGGATTCGGCATGCATGGATTCCAGGCGGTGCAACTGCTTGTTCGCTTCCTTCATCACATCCTTGGGCATGCCGGATTTCATGATGCCCTGCTTGAAATCTTCCATCTCCTCGGTTTCATCGCCATCATCGCCCAATTCGCGTTTGATGGCTTTCATCTGTTCTCGCAGATAAAAGTCCCGTTGCGCCTTGTCCATGCCTTCCTTGGCCATGGTCTGGATGCGGTTTTGCATGTTGGCGACCTCAACTTCCTTGAGGAGTTGGCTGTTGACCAATTCCAGCCGGATAATGGGGTCATAGCACTCAAGGATTTTCTGAGCGGCGCTGACCTTCATGCGAAGGTTGGATGCAATGAGATCGGCCAGCCTGCCGGGTTCATTGACGTTATTCAGAACGCTCATGATGTCCTGAGAAGAAATGCCACGCAGGGAGAGGATGCGTTCGGACTGCTCGCGGGAAGAGCGAATCAATGCTTCCTGCTCACTGGTCAATTCAGGAACTTCAGGTTCCATGAGAGGTTCGAGTTCGGCAATGTGGAACGGGTCACTGGAGGTGAATCGCTTCACTTTGGCGCGGGCCAGTCCCTGCACCAGCACCTTGAGGCGACCATCAGGCATTTTCAACATTCGCATGATCATGCCGACAGTACCGGTTGCGTACAATTCATCCTCGGTCGGGTCTTCCACTGCCTCGTCTTTCTGGGTGAGAATGAGGATGTATCGGTCAGCGGCGAGAGCTGCATCCACGGCCTTGACAGATTTCTCGCGTCCGACAAAAAGGGGCAGTATCATATAGTTGAAGACAACAATATCGCGTACGGCAAGCACTGGAAGTTCTTGTGGAATATCTGCTGGATTGGGACCCGCAAGATCATCCCCTTCGCCAAAAATGGCTGCACTGCCGGGGGCACTGGTCAAAGCTTCGATGATTTCAGGCAACTCTTCACCGCTTCCGGGACGGATTGTCCCCTTGTCACGGGGGGTGGCGGGTTTGTTGGGAGATGAGTTCTTGTCCCGTATATTCTTCTTGCGTTGTATGCGCGAAGGCTTGATCGGTGTATTTTTCTTTTTCCTGCTCAAGATGACATCCTTTTATTTCAGTGAAAACAGGTCTGCTTACCTCATTTAAGTCGTCATATCGACTTGGCAAGCCTGTTTTTCATG
Organism: Pseudodesulfovibrio piezophilus C1TLV30; assembly: GCF_000341895.1. Lineage (NCBI taxonomy): Bacteria > Pseudomonadati > Thermodesulfobacteriota > Desulfovibrionia > Desulfovibrionales > Desulfovibrionaceae > Pseudodesulfovibrio > Pseudodesulfovibrio piezophilus. The sequence continues at coordinate 3,029,108 of NC_020409.1, forward strand.
TAATTTCATAGTTTCTGACGCCATGTGGTAAAGCTGTCAAAATGCTCCCGGAGTTCTCCGATTGTCGATTCGACTCGGCTGACCCGTGCCAACAGTGGCCCTTCATGCAGCCGTGCGGCAAAGAGTTTCAGAACCATCGGTTCTCCTTGTGCCAGGGCTTCGACATGACCATCGGGTCGATTTCGTACCCACCCGGTGACACCCAATTCCTTTGCCAGCTCACAGGTCCATTTCCTGAACCAGACTCTTTGCACCTTGCCGTGGATAATGGCTCTTAGTTCCTGCATCTACAGACGTCCTTGCTCATTAAAACTGTAATAGTCATGGTCGGTGACTATCAGGTGGTCCAGAATCCGGATATCCAGTCCATGGGCAGTCTCCCTGATTCGTTCCGTCAAGAGAATGTCTTCGCTGGAAGGGGACGGATCACCACCAGGATGATTGTGCGCCAGGATGATGCTTGCGGCTTCGAGCCTGAGCGCTGTAGCCATGATCTCCCTGGGAAAAACCGGTGTGGCATTGACTGTCCCTTTGCTCACTCTCTCCCAGGCGATGACTCTGTTTTTGGAGTCGAGATAGGCGGCCCAGAATTCTTCCACGCCCTTGTTGCCGATTCGCGCCATGGCCGCCTTGGCAACGTCTGCCGGGTCCGACAGGCTGGTTCCGCTGCGAGTGACAGCTTCCCCCACGCGGGCATGGAGTTCTTGTGTCAACATCCATTGCGACCGAACTCCGTCGCCAATACCCTTGATACCTTCCAATTGGTCTGGTCGGGCCATGATGGCGTCTTTCAAAGAACCGAACCGCTCGATGAGTTCCTTGGCAAGCGGTTTTGTATCCCTGCGTGGCAAAACCAACGCAAGGAGCAACTCCAGCACTTCATAGTCGGCCAAAGCGCGCGGATTGTGTGCGAGCTTTTCCTTGAGACGTTGTCTGTGGCCGAGGTAGTGAGGCTTCTTTGGTACTGTCATATCCGGGAAGTCAACAGGAGAAATAGTATTTTGGGATTATTATAACAGAGCTAAAAACGAGTGGCCTGGCCGCGAGGCTGGAAAAGATCAATGAGACCGGCAATGAGAATATCAAGTACTTCTTCATATTTGCGCTCTCCGGTCTTGATGGACATCTCAGCCTCAAGGGCGAGATCCAGCATGTGGGCTATACCGTTTCGACCCAGCCGTTGTGCAACTCCCGTCTTGAGTTTCTTGACATAGGGATGAGCTTTGACTTTGGTCTCCTCCCCACTGATCAGCATCCAGTACATGCGCGCCTGACTGGCGAGGAATCCGATCAGGTTGAATAACATTTGATCCTTGGCCGCTTTGAAGTGATCATTGATGACCCGTTTCCAGACAGAGGCCTCGGCCCCGCGCTTGCCAAGGGCATCCATGAGTTCGAAAAATTCCATTTCGCCGACTTGTGCCACAAGATCAACATGATCGCGGCGGAGAATTCGTTGCTCTCCGGCTGCCAGGTCCAATTTCTCCAACTCCAGTTTGGCGGCTACGGCATCCACGGGAAGGGCTTGAGTCAAGGCCTGTTCGACTCCCCGTTCGAAAGTTATCGCGTTCGTGGCTCCCCAATTCCGTACGAATTCTCCCAAAGTTCGGCGGTCCAATCCGGGGGATTCCCATATCCAACCTTCCTGTTGGGCCTTTTTGAAAAGATTCCTGCGGGACAGAGTGGCTGGGACCGGAGCTTTTTTTCCCTTCCATTGGCCTTCCAGACAAAAAATGGGAAAAACATCCGACCCAATGCCTTTGACCCCGGCATCAAGCTTGTCCCAGTATTCGGCCTTGAGGCTGTGAGCGCGGCGTACGATCAAAGCTTTGGGTTGGGGGAAGAGTGATTTGATGGTCAGGTCTGTCCAATAACCGGCAGGAAGTGGATCGTCATCATCACCCCAGAAGGTTTTGTGTTCCCAATCGGAACGTCCGGATGCCTTGAGTTGTTCATCTGTGTGCAGTCGGATCAACTCCGGGTCAGGGCAAACGAAAAAAAGATAGCGGGGGCGGTTCATGCCAAGATTCCTGACTTAGTAGTTCTGGGATAGACGATCTGCCAGGCGACGTATCCCGAGCCGGGTGACCTCTTTATCCGCTTCACTTTCCTGGCCGGAATAGAAAGGCCAGCTCTGATTGATTGTTCCGGATGCCCAGACGACATGGCTGTCTACAGCTGATTTGATAACTGCCTGAAATTCGAATCGCGCTGTGGATCGCAGCGTGTCATCATCTTCACCTTCCACGGCAGTGGGTCGGTAATACTTGACTATCTTGAATTCGAGGAAGGCGTCAGCCTCCTCTCTGTCATCGGTCCATGTGATATTAGAACGTGCGCCCAGTTCATCCCTGAGCAATTTGCGGATACGGGGTTCCAGCCATGTCTGCATGGTTGGGTTTTCCACTTTGGTGATGGTTATTGTACGAAAGTTGCGGGCGAGGACCGAGTGTCCGGCATTGCCGAAACCGTATCCGCACGCCATGAGCATGAGGGGCAGCAGAAAAATGATATAGCGAAGGAATTTCATCCATAGTCTCCATATGTTGGTCTCCAGCTGTTGATGATACTTGGAAACTGCGCAAAGGTCCATATGGATGACCGAGTCGCTGAAAGGAAAAGCCGGAAGGGTGTATCCTTTCCGGCTGTTGGTTGTTGTCGGAGCAGGCTATTGAGCAACGACTTGATCTCTGAACGTCTCAGGTAAGCGTGGGAACATGGTTGCGCGTGTGCGAGCCGGAATAAAAGGGGGTTGCCCCATCTTTTTGAGTACTTCAAGCCCACCAGCCGGATCCAGGAGATAGGAGAGAAAGGCTTCAGCGGCTTCCCTGTTCGGAGCCTTGTCGAGCAGGGTGACGCCGTAGGTGATAGATTTACCAACTCTTTCGAGAGTTGTTCCGGTTTTTTTCCCGGTCACGGTGACGCGGGCTTGCCGATAGAAGTTATCCATGGCGACATCTCCAAGATTGATGTGCCGATCCAGTGCGATATATTCCAGGTTGTGCTGGACCGCCACGGAAAGGTATTCGAATGCATAATCCATTTCGCCATGTTTGAGCAGTGCCACAAGCTCCTTGGCTTTGGGGCGAACGTTTTCCGGCGGTCGGTTTTGCATGCAGGCCGCATAGAGTCCATTCTTTGCATAAAACTTTTCCGCCAGTTGCAGAACCATGAGACTCCTATAGCCGCACGGGTCCAGGTCCGGGTCCGAGTGGCCCCATATGACATTTTTATTCTGGAGGATTTCATACCAGTTATCCTGATTGATAGTTTCAGCCATCCGACTGGTTTTGGTATAGCAAAGTACGATTTGGTTGGAGGCAAACTGGATATTCCATGAAGCGAAATCAGGGATCAGATTTTTGTCGATGACGACATAATCGGCGGAGGCCATGATGTCTGTCTGTTCTCCGGTTTCCGAAATGAGGCGGGCCATCTTGGTACTTCCCCCGGCTTTGGTCCTGATTTTGACATCCGGGTATCGGGCCTGGAATTCTTTGGTCATGGCTTGCAACGGTACGGTGAGGCTTCCGGCATGGTATATTACAAGCGTGCCGGAGGGTTCGGCTCCAGCGTGTGTCGCTGACAGGAATATCAATCCGATAATCATGTATAAAGAGCACAAGAAATGGCGACAAGTCATGAAATTCTCCAATGTTGAGAGTCGTATGATCTCTTTTCCCTTGAGCACGATGAAGTCTGTGCGTCAACATCAGCATACTTCGTATGAGTCTGACACAAAAAAAGAAGGCCGGAAGAGTGCAACTCTCCTGGCCTTCTTGACACATTATGGTTCTTGCTAGTTGGCAACGATATTGACGAGTCTGTTGGGGATGACAATGACCTTGCGGACTGTCTTGTCCTCAATGAATTTGACCACGTTTTCCATGCCAAGGGCGATCTTTTCCGCCTCGTCCTTGGGGGCGTTGTTGGGAGCCTGGAACTTGCCGCGAACTTTGCCGTTGACCTGGACAACCATGGTGACTTCATCCTTGACTAAGGCTTTTTCGTCAAAGATCGGCCATGCCTGTTTCGTCAGGCTCTGTGCATGTCCTGTTGCCTGCCACAATTCTTCACAGATATGGGGTGTAACCGGAGAAAGCAGGGTGACTGCTGTGGCAACGGCAGACGACAGAGCCTCAGGGTTCTCTTCGGCCAATTGGTCCTTGAGGTGGTACATCTCATTGACCAGTTCCATGATGGCCGCGATGACTGTGTTGAATTGGAATTCGTTTTCAATATCGCGAGTGGCCCGGCGAATAGTGTCATGCTCCTTGAACCGAAGTTGCTTTTCAGCTTCGGTCTGGGGCGCGTCAAATGAGGCCGGACCAACAGGTTTCAATCGGTCCTGCTGGTCTTCCACAAGTCGCCAGAGGCGGTTGAGGAAGCGGAATGCGCCCTCGATACCCTGGTCTGACCACTCCAATTCCTTGATAGGCGGAGAAGCAAACAGGATAAAGAGGCGAGTTGCATCTGCTCCGTACTGGCTGATCATGGCATTGGGATCGACTACGTTGCCCTTGGATTTGGACATCTTGCCGCCATCCTTGAGCACCATTCCCTGCGTCAGCAGGTTTGCAAACGGTTCGGTTGCCTTAATGAATCCGGTGTCACGAAGCGCCTTGGTGAAAAAACGTGAGTACAGCAGATGTAAAATGGCATGTTCGATGCCACCGATATACTGATCCACGTTCATCCAGTAGTCAGTGGCTTCCTGGCTGAATGGTTCCGTTTCATTGCGCGGGTCGCAGTACCGCATGTAGTACCAGGACGATTCGAAGAAAGTATCAAATGTGTCCGTTTCTCGGCGTGCGGGCTTGCCACAGTGTGGGCAGTCGCAGTTGACGAACTCTTCCATTTGGGGAAGAGGGGACTTGCCATCTTTTCTGACCTGCGCATTTTCAGGAAGCATCAGCGGCAGTTGGTCTTCAGGGACCGGGACCGTTCCGCACTCTTTGCAATAGATAATGGGAATGGGTGCGCCCCAGAAGCGTTGGCGAGAGATATTCCAATCCCGCAGGCGGTAATTGACGGCCATGGTGCCTTTGCCGGAGGAGTCCAAGTGCTCGACTATTGCCTGTTTGGCATCTTCATTGAGCATGCCGTCAAACTTATCCGAGTTGACGAGATAGCCGGGAGCGGCATAGGCAGCTTCCAGATCGGATTCGGCCAAGATTTCGCCCTTGTCGTGCAACTCTTTAGGGTTGATGACGATTTTGAGCGAAAGATTGTATTTGCGGGCAAATTCGAAATCACGCTGATCATGAGCCGGGACAGCCATGACTGCTCCGGTCCCGTACCCCATCAGCACGAAGTTGGCGATGAATATGGGTATTTCTGCACCTGTGACGGGATTGATACAGTATCTACCAGTGAAAATGCCTTCTTTTTCCAGATCATCGGCTCCGCGTTTGATGCGGTCCATATTCCTGATGTTGTTGATAAAAGATTCTATTTCGTCCTTATTCTCCGCCTCGGCGATCAGTGATTCGACCATGGGATGTTCGGCTGCCACGGACATGAAAGTGGCCCCGTACACGGTGTCGGGACGGGTGGTGAAGACCGTGATGGTTTCGGCCATGTCCTTGACCTGGAACGTCAGTTCGGCTCCGTAGCTTTTACCTATCCAGTTCCGTTGCATGGTCAGGACACGTTCAGGCCACCCGCCATCCAGCATTTCCAGATCCTTGAGCAATTCATCTGCATAATCGGTGATGCGCAGGAACCACTGCTCCATGTCTTTTTGCTCGACAACAGAATCACAGCGCCAGCACAATCCGTCCTCGACCTGTTCATTGGCCAGAACGGTATTGCAGTCCGGACACCAGTTCTGTGGTGAGTCTTTGCGATATGCGAGGCCTTTTTCCAGGAATTTGAGGAAGAATTTCTGTTCCCATTTATAGTATTCCGGGCGGCAGGTAGCGATCTCGCGTCGCCAGTCGTAGGAGTACCCGAGGCGCTGGAGTTGTTCACGCATCTCGGAAATGTTCTGGTAGGTCCACTTGGCCGGGTGGGTTTCATTCTTGATGGCCGCATTCTCAGCAGGCAGACCAAAGGCATCCCACCCCATGGGATGCAGGACATTGAACCCCTGCATGGTCTTGAAGCGGGCAACCACGTCGCCGATGGAGTAATTACGGACGTGCCCCATATGGATCTTGCCCGAAGGATAGGGAAACATTTCAAGCACATAGTACTTGGGTTTGCTCTCGTCCACCTCGACTTCGAAGCAACAGGAATTCTGCCATTCCTGTTGCCATTTTTTCTCAATTGCTTCCGGGTCGTATTTGCCTAAGGCCATGTCTGCGTCCTTGTGGGAATGGGGTACTAGTTTTTGAGGTTCTTTGCCGCTCCGTCGAGCATACCATTGACGAATGAGCGGGATTTTTCATCCCCAAACGTTTTGGACAGCTCAATGGCTTCATTGATGGCGGCCTTGACCGGGATGTCTGTGTAGATCATTTCGTAAAGGGAGAGTCTGAGAATGGACAACTCCACTAGAGCGATTCGTTCGATTTTCCAGTGTTGGGAATTGTCACGGATGGTCGCGTCCAACTCGGTACGTTTGGCATCAACGCCCAGTACCAGATCTCGTGCAAACTGACGTGCAGTTTCGGATTCTTCTTCCAGCACAAGGGGGTTGATATCGAACTGGTCTTCAATGCTCATGGGGTTCTTCGCGTCGACGAACTGCGTACCATAGAGCACCTGAAAGGCGAGGGTGCGTCCAACCCTGCGGATGCCGGGCCTGTTGCCCTTTTTTTTACCGGACATGAATGTCAGCATCCTGAGTGGTTTGAGTGAAAAATATCATGAAGTGTTCCAGACAATAGTTACAGGTGGTTTTCGGGGTATGGTCAATTCCATCGAGAAAAGCTCGTGTGAATCGTTTCCCGAAGATTGTGAAAGCGCATTGGGACATTCGTGATGCCCGCATTGTCAAACGGGCACCGTGATGTCTTGTGTCAGCAGGCTAGATCTGTTCCAGTACGCGGATGGTTTCAAGCAGGGCTGAGGCAGCCTCAACTCCCTTGTTTCCGCCCTTGGAGCCTGCACGTTCAATGGCTTGATCCAGAGAGTCACAGGTCAGCAGACCAAAGCCCATGGGAACGCCTGTTTCCATGCTCGCCTGGGCGACACCTTTGGCGCATTCGTTACAGACATAATCAAAATGAGGGGTCGCTCCGCGAATGACTGCACCGAGGACCACGACACCGTCATAATCACCGGAACGAGCCAGTTTTTGCGCCGCGATGGGCAGTTCGAAAGCACCTGGCAGACGGACCAGAGTCAGGTTGTCTTCGCTTCCACCGTGCCGGACGAAGTAGTCCGTGGCTCCGGAAATGAGGCGATCGACAATGAAATCATTGAACCGGGCAGCCACAATGGCAATTTTGACGCCTTGGGCGTTCAGTTGGCCTTCGATAGTCTTTACGGGCATGGTCATGTCTCCCCCAGAAAGGTGATGAATCTTTTTCGCTGTGGCTTCTTCCCGACCCATTCATTTTCACGAATTGGTTAAGGGGGTGTTCTCTCCACAGTCTCAGAATTGGGCTCATCACCATCCTGATGTGTTTCTCTCTAATGATATACAGCGATATACTATAGTTTTTCTTTTTACTTTTCGTCAACTTTGATCATGTGATCCATCTTGTCACGCTTGGTCTTAAGATATTTTACATTGATCTCACATGCGTCCACTTCAATGGGGACGCGCTCGGTAACTTTCAGCCCGTAGCCTTCAAGTCCCACCATCTTTTTAGGATTATTGGTCATGAGTTTCATCTTGGAGACGCCGAGAGCAACCAGAATTTGCGCTCCTGTGCCGTATTCGCGCATATCCGGCGGGAAGCCGAGCTTGACGTTGGCTTCGACCGTATCAAATCCCAGGTCTTGCAGGTGGTATGCCTTGATTTTGTTACCCAGGCCGATTCCTCTGCCTTCTTGGCGCATGTAGACAAGAACTCCCTTGCCCTCGTTACGAATCATGCACATGGCGTCGGCCAACTGAGGGCCGCAATCGCAGCGCAGGGAACCGAACACATCGCCAGTCAGGCACTCGGAGTGAACGCGAACCAATGTCGGTTCGTCCGGGGTAATGTCTCCCATGTACAAGGCGATATGTGTCTTGCCGTCGCACTCGGAGTGGAACGCCACGGATTTGAAATTACCCCAGCGGGTCGGGAGGGTGGCCTCGGCAATTTTTTCAACGCAGTGACCGTTGAATTTCATGCGGTAAGCGATAAGGTCAGCTACAGAGCATATTTTGAGATCGTGCTTTTTCGCGTAAATTTCAAGGTCGGGCAAGCGAGCCATGGTTCCATCTTCATTCATGATTTCGCAAATAACGGCTGCGGGCTTGAACCCGGCCAGCCGGGCGATATCGGAACCACCTTCTGTTTGTCCGGCGCGGACCAGGACGCCGCCGTCTTTGGCCCGTAGGGGAAAAATATGTCCCGGCGTGACTATGGAAGTTTCATCTGCTCCGTCCTCGACTGCGGTCAGGATGGTGGTCGCGCGGTCGGCAGCGGAGATGCCTGTGGTCACTCCTTCACGGGCTTCGATGGAAACCGTGAAGTTGGTGCCGAACCCGGATTCGTTTTTCTGGGCCATCAGTTGCAGGCCCAGATTGTCAGCCATCTCGTTGCTCATGGGCAGGCAGATCAATCCACGGCCATAGGTCGCCATAAAGTTGATGATCTCAGGGGTGACCGCTTCCGCAGCGCAAACCAGATCGCCTTCGTTCTCGCGATCTTCGTCGTCCACCATGATGACCATTTTGCCTTGGCGGATATCTTCAATGGCCTCTTCGATTGTGCACAATCCCATGTTCATTACCTCGTAAAAAAAATTTCTCCCCGAAACCAGTGGCAGGACACGAAATGCCACCCGTCAACGCGGAACCAAACTACTTATCGTAAATATCTGGAGTAAGGAAGGGGAATTTTTCCCCAAAAAAAACGTGTCATAACAGTATGCTAGAGATGTCTATTCGTGTGGAGTCTCTGCTTTCTGTCCTCATCTCTCAGGGGAGATAGGCATTGAAATCGGCTTGGCAAGTCGTCCCGTGTTCTACAGTGTGGTTGACTCTGTCCTGGGAGTGTAAACCTTGACCGTGTTTTTACCGCTTTCCTTGGCCTGTTTGAGCGCATACCATGCCGCCTGGATCAGGATGTTCTTGGTACTGCCATTGTGCGGCTCAAGTTCTCCGACTGAAGCGACCCCGGCGCTGATCGTCACATTGAGGCGTGGCCCTTCCATGGCAAGGTCGTTGACTTCAACGACATTGCGCAACTTTTCGGCTGCGATGGCCGCGTCTTCCGTCCCTTGAGAAGGGAGAATGATCGCAAATTCCTCGCCGCCATATCGTGCGATGATGTCTGAGGTTCGAATGTTGGCACTGAGCAGACGGGCGACTTCGGTCAGAGCAGTATCGCCAGCCGGGTGCCCATGAATCTCATTTAATGCGCTCAAATTGTCGATATCAATAAATATGAGAGAAAGGTTTGTTCCGTAGCGGGCATCTCGGTCTACTTCCTCTCGCAATCGATCAAAAAAAGCATGTCGGTTGATGAGTCCGGTCAGTTCATCTGTGACAGTCAATCGGCTTATTCGCCGTTCTGCTTGAGCCAATTGTCGGCGTAGCCGCAAGGTCATAGTGTTCATGATGACAATGATTAGGGCGGCCGTCATCCCGCCGAGAGCCAGAAATATGAGCAGATTGTCATGAAGGGCTTTCTGCTGATTGGAGATATCAAGATTCAGGGAGATGCCTCCGAGGACATCACCGATTTTGATCCCTTGTCCGGCATGGCAGAAGAGACAGTCGTCCGTGGCTTTGAGTGGTGCCATATAGCGGAAGAGGGTTCGTCCGTCCCTGGTCTCTTTCTGTGTCGATTCCAGTGCTCCGTTGTGAAATGAAAGGAGTGCTGTACGTTCAAATGAGTCCGGGGCATTGGCCGCGTTGAGCGGTTTCAGGCCTGCCATGTGGTAGCTGAAAAGATCATTGGCATGTGCCAGTCTGGAAATTTCACCGGTCATGGAGGCTGGCGCACTTCGTGTGAGGACATGACCGTCGAGGGTGGTAACGGTTTCGCCTTTCCAGGGTGTCTGGATGCCGTTGCCGGCTGATTGCTCGACGTAAATATTCCCGTGAGCTGCATGCCACTTGCGGGTCAGCATGATATGTTTGAAGTGTGCTCTCGAACTTTCAAGCCATTGATTTTGAATAAGCCGTCTGTCAAGCTGATAGATTGCCGAATACAATCCGATGGCGATAAGAACCGCCACCAGGCTTGCCTGGACCATAAATGTGATCCTGTCCCTGAAACGACGTGTCTCCCGTGATGTCGTCATGTTCCTTCAACCCCGAATCTGTCAGATTTTCCACCGTGTTGTCAGAAATATAAGCAGATTGTGCCTCGGAAGAAAAGAACACTTTTCCGATATGTGATAAAATATCGGCCCGACACGATTCTATCATGCCGGGCCGAGTGCTTTTTTTATATCAAGTGCATCAGGGGGTGACTTCTCGTAGGGGAGCAGATGAGTTGTAATCCTTGGAAGCCGGTACCATGCTTCGTTCTCCGGCTAACCTGTCGAGCAGGTTCTGTTGTCGTCTCGAGAGTGCGTTATGATCGAGATTGCGGCCTGCATCGTAGATGCCGACAATCTCTTCAATAACAGTCATGCTGTGCGCTTTGCGATGCCAGTTCAGAATATTCAGGTAATCGGCTTCGTACTTGCCTGGATAGTCCCATCCATTGCAACGGTCGACGACCAGTCGGCGGGAAACACACAGGCACAAGGGGTCAATATTTCCTTGCCGAACAAGAGAACCTGCGTCTTCCACCGGCAGAAAAGGCTTGTCGAATGCCAGTTGTGTATCAATCCGTCCTATGATCATTTCAGCGTCGAAATGCTTCAGGTAGGTACGCAGTGCATGCGGCTTGAGGACATTGTCATCATCTAGGAATATGAGCTTGTCACCGCCCGCTATCTTGAGCAGCATGTTGCGTATGCCGTTTCCCCAATCATTATCAATGGGTAGGTTGAAGCTTCGAACTGGGTAGACGCTTGTGGGCACACGCCCCTTGACTCCGTCAAAGCCTATGAGGATTTCCAGTTGTCCCTTTTCCAGTCCTGCGAACCGTGCCGCTTGCTCGACAGAATCCACTGCCTTTTGCAGCGCCTTCGGTCTCAGGCCTGTGGAGGGGGTGATGATCGAAAAGAGTATGCCTTCCATGGCCGTGACCTCCTCTCCCTCCCCGCGAGTTGTGCGGGTTCTATGGGCGCTTTGCGACGCCCTGATTATGCTGTCTTTTCATGAAAAGAACTCTGCTTTTCATTGTCGTTATCGGCGTGGATTACAGATATCTTTAGGTCGGTGACAATGTATTATTGAAAGTTTCTTCGTCATTGCTGCCGGAGGGGCTGAAGAGCTATCGGCATTGAAAATGTGCGAGGCCTCTGACGCATGTGCGTCAAAGGCCTCACATTCCCATTATCCTCATATCCCGCTTCCTCAAACGGGACAGGAGAAACTATCTAATTGCACAGACAATCGCTGAAAACGACCCGGTCCGTGTATTCTGCCTGTTTTCCCTTGTTCCACCGTGACACAGGTCGATAGTACCCGACTATACGAGTATAGACCTCGGCTTCTTCGCCACAGGTCGGGCATTCGAAATGCTCGCCGAGCACATAGCCATGCTCTTTGCAGATGGAAAAGGTCGGTGTGACCGAAATATAGGGGATTTTGGTCTTGGTGAATGCCTTGAGTATGAAGTTCCTGAGCGCGGCTGGATCAGTCACAGCTTCGCCGAGAAATGTATGGAACACAGTGCCTCCCGTGTAGAGCGGTTGGAGCTGGTTCTGGTGCTCAAGAGCGTAGAGTACATCCTCGGAGATACCCACGGGCAAGGCGGTGGAGTTGGTATAATACGGTGTTCCATTGCCCTGGGTCTTGATATCCGGGTAGAGAGATTTGTCGATTTTTGCCAGACGGTAGCTGGTCCCTTCCGCCGGGGTGGCTTCGAGATTATAGAGGGAGCCGGTTTCTTCCTGAAAGCGTGAGGTCAGACGGCGAAGGTGGTTGAGCACTCGTCTCATGAGACGGACGCCGCCTTCGGTTTCAATGCCGCGCCCTATCAAATTCAGACATGCTTCATGGCCTCCGAGCAGGCCTATGGTGGAGAAGTGTCCTTTGTAGCCATTTTTCAGGTAGCGCTTGGACCATGGGAACATACCTGCATCAAGGTTGTTGTTGATAACCTTGCGCTTGTACTCCAGGGAGTCCTTGGCCAACTCTGCATATTCGGTGATCAGCTCCAGAAAGTCATCCTCGCTCTGGGCAAGATAGGCGAGCTTGGGCAAGTTCAGGGTGACCACTCCGATAGAGCCGGTCAGGTCGCCTGCGCCGAAAAGGCCGCCAGTCTTGTTGCGCAACTCTCGTAGATCCATCTGGAGGCGGCAGCACATGGAGCGTACATCTTCAGGCTTGAGGTCCGAACTGATGAAATTCTGGAAGTAGGGCACGCCATATTTGGCCGTCAGCTTCATGAGCAATTCGCCGATTTCGGATTCCCATGGGAAATCTTCGGTGACATTATAGGTCGGGATCGGGAATGAGAAGATTCGATCATGGTGATCGCCTTCCAGCATGACTTCAATGTATGCCTTGTTGATCATGCCCATCTCGATTTCGAAGTCACCATAAGTCAATTCATCATCAAGTTTGCCACCCATGATGATGGGTTCATTGGCAATATGCTTGGGCGCGACGAGATCGAAGGAGAGATTGGTAAAGGGAGATTGTCCACCCCAGCGGGAAGTGGTGTTCAGATTGAAGACGAACTTCTGCATGCATTGGCGTACCTGCTCGTAGTTCAATCCGTCTTCACGGACAAATGGGGCAAGGTAGGTGTCAACATTATTGAATGCCTGGGCTCCGGCCCACTCATTTTGGAGTGTGCCGAGAAAATTGTTCATTTGTCCCAGTGCTGTGTCGAAATGTTTGGCAGGACCGGCAGACGCTCGACCTTCCAGGTTGAATCCTTCCAGAAGAAGGTCTCTCAGGGACCAGCCCGCGCAATATCCGGCCAGGCCAAAGGACAGGTCGTGGACGTGGAAATATCCGTGTTCGTGTGCGAGACGAATCTCTTCAGGATATTTTTCCAGAGCGTACCGGGCCTGGACAGTGCCGGACAGGTGCAGCATCAACCCCTGAAAAGAGTGGGTCATGTTGGCGTTTTCATTGACGCGCCAATCTGCTTGATCAAGGTAGGTGTCAATGACTTCCTTGATATCAAGATAGGCCGCTTTCTGGGAGCGGAGTTGCCTGCGTTTTTCTCTATAGAGAATATATTTCTTGGCGATTTCGAACTGCCGTGATTCCATGAGAATCTGTTCGACAGTATTTTGTACGTGCTCCTGCTCGGGAATCTCGACCCCGTCGAGTTTCTTTTCCACCTTGGCTGCAAGCCGTTTGCTCAGGATCGGGTCTTTGATACCACTGGCTGAGAGTGCTTTGAAAATTGCATGGGCGATGCGATCAGATGACCACGTCTCCAATCTGCCGTCTCGTTTCATTATCTGGCTGGGCATGCTCCGGGGTCCTCCTTGGGGGCACGTACTGTTGGATTTTGAGTTCAAATTCGGGCGGCAGGTAACTCTGGGCTATTTCCATATCGCCGTCAGTGAGACCGGGGACGCGGGTTGTTCTGAAGTAAAAAGCATCGGGCAGGGACGCTGCCATTTCAAAGATGCGCTCCAGGTTATGCCGGGCGGCGATTTCGGAAACCGCCTGCCCTGTCAGGGCCGGATACTTGCCGTATGGCCCTTTGACGTCAACGGCAAAGACATCTGCCAGTTTACAGTGCAAAAGATCTTTGACTATGTCCGGTCGCATTCCGTTGGTATCAACCTTGACGGGCAGACCAAATCTTTTAATCTCGTACAACAGTTCTCCTACACCATGGATCTGTGTAGGTTCTCCACCAGTCACCGTAACACCGTCGAGCCATCCGGCTCTGTCGCGCAGGTATGATTTGATATGTGCGTGGTCAATGACGGGCAGGCTTTGCATGTCCCACGCCAATTGGTGATTGTGGCATGTGGGGCAGCGTAAGTTGCAGCCGCCAAGAAAAATTATACAGGTCGCACGGCCAGGCCAGTCGCAGAGGCTGAGGTTCTCAAAACCACGTACGTATTCCCAGACCCCAGCGGGTTCGTTCATCCTGTGCTTCTCCATGTTCGTCGGGTGTGGCTCGCGTGCCAGTTGGTAAGGTCGCTGTTTCCCGTTTTTTCGGGTGGTATGACCCGTCATTTTACTTTCATATGCATGCTTTGAAACGAAGCAGCACATTCTTTGAGAAATATCTTACCAGTCATTTTTTGTACAGGGGGTATTCTGTGAATATTTGTCAACAGAGGTTGAATTTAGCTGTTTGAGGTAATTAAAGGTGATTTTTATTGGTTATAATATTTTTTCCACATCGATGAAGAAATAAGGATGACCATAATATCTACCTTTTTTCTCAAACAAGTTTAGAAAAATTTTTTTTCATGCGTAATTGAGAATGGTTTTCGACAGAAGCTGATGAATAAGAACAGGAAAAGAATGCTCATGGGCCAGAAAGCGAACTCTGACAAGGGTTGCTGGTTGGGAACATTTTCGGGCGAATTCCACAGCAGGGTGCTGCTCTCTTTTTCTCTTACAATCAAGTGTCAGAGATCGCATGAAAAAGGAGTGGGAGAGAGGAAGGGGGGAAGCTCTTTGAGTCTTTTCGAGGTGTTCAAGGGCATGAGTATCGCGAGGGAAGAGAGTGATTGGGAGTGCTGTATCTTACCCCTTTTTCATACGCCGACCGTGGAATCTTGTTCTGCAATGGTGATCTGAAGGTGAGTCACCTTGTGAAGCTGTTTTCTGCACTGATTTGACAAAGTTTTGATTCCATACCATGGGGGAAAAAGAATTTTCCTTGAAACAAAAAGAGAATATCCATGTGGCTTGTTATTGTCCTCAGTGTTGCAACATTGTTGACTGTCTATCTCGGCTGGCGGCTGATAAATCCGGCACCCCTTCCCCTCCGGTGGAAACTGATGGGGTGGTTGACCGTTGCGCTTCTTCTGTATGGACAACGCCTCGTCTGGGTTCTGTCTCGCTCCGGTCAGCGAGAGGGAGTGCTTTTCACTCTCTTCGATTGGGCAGGCTATACCTTTCTCGGTCTGGTTTCCCTGGTCGCCGTGATGATGGTGGTCCGGGACATTCCGATTTTGATACAAAGAACTCTGAGCGGCATTCGAAAATTGACCGTCAGGCGCAGTAAACGACCATACTTTATCGAGCCGAACAGAGAGCGTCGACGTTTTCTGCTCAATGCCACAAATGCCGCGATCCTGACCACGGCAGTGCCTCTGGCCGGTTTCGCCTTTTATGAGGCTCGGAGAGAACCAACAGTTATTCGTAATGAATTAAAGGTGATAGGGCTTCCAGATGGATTGGATGGATTTACCATTGCCCAGATTTCAGACACCCATATCGGGCCGACCATAGGGAGGGATTGGGTTCGTATGGTCGTGGACGACGTCAATGCCCTCGGGGCAGACATGATTGTCCATACTGGTGATATGGTCGATGGCTCAGTGGCTCAGTTGAAGGATTCGGTTCGGCCTCTCGCGGATTTGAAGGCTCCATACGGTGTCTGGATGTGTACCGGGAACCATGAATATTACTCGGGGGTGGAGCAATGGCTGGCAGAGGCTCGTCGCCTGGGCATGACCCCGTTGAACAACGAGAATCGGATCATTGACACTGGAAAAGGACGTCTTTTGTTGGCCGGAGTGACTGATTATCGCAGCGCACAACGCTATCCGGCGCATCAATCCTCTCCTGGGCAGGCTAAGTCAAATGCTCCTGAACACGATGTCTCCATCCTTTTGGCGCATCAACCAGTTTCGGTTTATGAGGCGAGTCTGGCTCGATTTGATGTTCAATTATCAGGGCATACTCATGGCGGGCAGTTCTTTCCGTGGACTTTGGCCATCCACCTTTTTCAGCCCTATGTTCGCGGGTTGAATCAGCATGAGAACACCTTGTTGTATATCAATGTCGGTACTGGTTATTGGGGCCCCCCCATGCGTTTGGGTACCGAGCCGGAAATATCCCTGCATACCTTGCGTAAAGCGTAGCGCTCTTGTCTGGTTCAGCTTGTCTGGAGAACGCTTCGGAGCCCTTTCCCTGGTGCCTCTTAAAGATGGGCGTTGGGAAGAGTGGCGGTGATCATTTTCAGAAAGGCCAGAATGTCGGGATGAAAAGAGCGGCTCCGCCACAGGCTATGAGAGCCATGGGAATCCCCATTCTCAGGAAATCGGAAAATTTGTAGCCACCGGGACCATAGACGATGAGATTGGTCTTGTATCCTATGGGCGTGGCAAAGCAGGCAGAAGCGCCAAAGGCGACTCCGACAATAAAAGGACGTGGGTCCACCCCCAGAGAGTCGGCGGTGGCTATGGCGACCGGCACAAGGAGGACTGCAGTGGAGTTGTTGGACAAGAAGTGGGACAGGACACTGGTCAGCACGATGATTCCCGTCAGAACCACTTGCGGTCCACTCCCACTCAGCAGGGAAAGAAAAGCTCCGGCATAATAGACGTCAGCGCCGGATTTCCGCATGGCGGCACCCAGAGCGATAGTCCCGATGATCAGCATCAGAATCTTGACATCCACAGCTCGATAGGCTTCTCGGATACTTAGGCATCCAGAGAGGATCATGCCGAATGCGGCTGCAAATGCCGCAGTCAGTATGTCTGTCATACCTGTGGCCACGGCCGGAATCATCAACAGAAACAGGCCGAGGGCAATGGGCGCTCGTTTCCAGTTTATGACATCATTGACAACATTGTCGTTGAGGATGATGAAGTCATCCTTGCGGCGGATTGCGTCCAGGGAGTTTTCCGTAACCTGGGCGAGCAGGACGTCTCCTATGCGGAGCCGCTGGGATTTTGCGACCTTCCATGAATAGTGTTCCTGGCGGCGGATGAAGCCGATGATGGAAACATCCTTGAAATAGGCGAGATAGAGATTGTGGAGTGGAACGCCCCTGACACTGGAGCCTGCGGGAATGAGCAATTCTACCAGCTTGGTGCCGCTGAGGTGGGGAGACTGAAAGCATTCGGCATCACTGCACATGGGGAGAGTCGCATCGCCTTTGTCCAATATCTTGGATATTTCATCTACTGTGCCCCGAACCAGAACGTAATCTCCTTCCTTGAGCAGAACTCGACTTCTGGACAGGTCATAGATGCGACCGCTCCGATAGACTTCATAGGCCTTGATCTTTTGATAGTCAGGCCCAAGTCCTTCATTCGGGTTGATGCCGATGAGTTGACTCTCCGGGGTTACCTCCAGTTCTGACAGATATGTTTCCTGCTCGGTCTCGCTGCTGGCGGCCATGCTGTCATGGGAGGGCATCAAGATATCCGAGAAGAGGAACATGAACACACCTCCGACCAGGGCAATGGGAACGCCGAGGACTGAAAGTTCGAACATGCCGATTGGCGCATGTCCCATATTGGTGGCCACGTCGCTGACAAGAATATTGGTGGATGTGCCGATCAGGGTGCATGTTCCGGCCAGGATGGAAATATAGGAGAGGGGAATCAGGAACTTGGAGGGTGCGAATCCGTAGCGGACACAAACCGCCATAATGATGGACATGAAGAGAACCACCACAGGCGTATTATTGAGGAAGGCCGAAAGTGTTCCTACCAGGACCAGGCTCAAAAAAAGTAGTCGGGCCTTGCTTCCCTTTGTCAGGGCTATTGTCAATTGTGTTACAAATGTCAGCGCGCCTGTGCGAACCAAACCTCGGCTGACCACAAAAAGGGCGGCGACGGCCAGGGGAGCGGGATTGGCAAATCCTGCCATGGCTTCTTTGGGAGTCAGTTCGCACGTGACGGTCAGGACCACGATAATACCGAGTCCCGTCAAATCGACGGGCAGTTTCTCACTGATCAATAAGATGACTGCAATGACCAGAATGATGGTCACGATGAGTATATCTGTGGGCATGGCATGTCCTCGAACAGAAATTATGGGTCTTATATGAGACTCTGCCACAGTGTTATGAATGTCAAGTGTGAGGCTGGCTGTTTGTAAAATACCCGGATTTTCGCAAAGGAGCTTGACGCTTTGTATTGAGAGGTCTAATTGGAGAGGTGGTCCAACCAATCAAGCCGTGAACCGTGAGGTGTCGGGACACGAGATATTGAGAGGGGGCCAGTCCGGTTCGAGGCGGGGATGATTCTCGTGGTAAGGTCCTTTGAGTACCTCGCCTTGGCCGGGCCAGAAAAAAGCATGGAGCAGAACTGTTTATGGATGTCAAACCTGTCAATCGAAAATCCATCTACGAGGATATCGTTCACCAGATTCGATCTATGATTGATCGTGGCGAACTTGCCCCCGGAGATAAATTGCCACCCGAGCGCAAACTCGCAGAGTTGTTTTCCGTGTCGCGGAATACGGTTCGTGAAGCGATCAAGGCCCTTGCCGAGCAGAATATTCTTGAAAGCCGTCAAGGTGCTGGAACATTTGTGTGCGAAGGGGAACAGGAGAGTTTTCTGACGACTTTTGCCGGGGCCATTTTGCGAAAGCAACCTGGACTGGCCGATGTTTTTGAGGTCAGAAAGCTCCTTGAGCCGGAAATTGCCGCCCTTGCCGCACGGAATGCGTCCCAGGACGAGTTGACCAGGATGGAAGGGGTCTTGATTGAACAGGAAGAAGCCATGCGGGAGGGAAAGCCTGCCGGTCGGCTGGACCAGCGACTTCACGAGTTGCTGGCACAGGCTTCGCGAAACGAAGTCATGCTGGCCATGGTTGTGGCTTTGCACGATGATCTTTCCGAAAGTCGAGTGGAGGCTCTTCAGTCCAGAGAAAGGCAGGAGGCCTCGCTGGCCGCGCATCGAGCCATTATCGACGCCGTTCGACTTGGGCATGTGATGCAGGCTGAAAAGGCCATGCGGGAACATCTTGAAGAGGTAGAACAAATAGTTTTAGCCAAACATGATTAACACTTCACTCAGAGAGGAAACATGAAAGAGATCAAGGAAAAAGCGCGGGAATTGATGAAGGGGTTTTGTCGGGTCTGTAAAGTCTGCGACGGCAAAGCGTGTGCCGGAGAGGTTCCAGGTATGGGAGGGCTCAATACGGCAGCCTCCTTCAAGAACAATATTGAAGCGCTGGCTCAGATTCGATTGAATATGCGCCTGTTGCATGCTGCAAGTGAGCCGGACTGTCGATGTACGGTCCTTGGGTATGACCTTGCCATGCCCGTGATTGCAGCGCCTATAGGCGGTGTTTCTTTCAATATGGGTGGAGCGGTGAGTGAAGAGGAATATGCCGATGCTGTGGTCGGAGGCAGCAAAGCTGCCGGTGTCATTGGCTGTGTCGGGGATGGAGTTCCTCCATTCATTCATGAAGCAGGTAACGCTGCTGTCGTGAAAAACGACGGCCACGGAATTCCTTTCATCAAACCATGGGAAGGGGATGAAATGCTGGAAAAGTTCGAAGTGGCTCGTAAAACCGGCTGTTCGACCTTTGGCATGGATGTTGACGCAGCCGGACTCATCACCCTGCGTCAGATGGGACGCCCTGTCTCACCCAAATCACCTCAGGAACTGAAAAACCTTATTGATCTGGTTCACGATTGGGACGCGAAATTTATTCTCAAGGGAATCATGACGCCGGATGAAGCAAAACTCGCTGTTGAAGTAGGCGCTGATGCCATTGTCGTCTCCAACCATGGAGGACGCGTGCTTGATCATACACCTGGCACTGCTGCGGTTCTACCCGGTGTGGCCCAGGCCGTTTCCGGTAAACTTGATATTCTTGTTGATGGCGGTATTCGTGACGGTGCGGATGTTCTCAAGATGCTTGCTCTGGGAGCTGATGCCGTCATGATAGGGCGTCCCATATCCGTGGCTGCCGTTGGCGGGCTTCAGGATGGAGTCGAAAAGTATTACGCCACTCTCAAGGGGCAATTGCTCCAGGCTATGGTCCTGACGGGGTCTCAGACAATTGCGGACATTACTCCGCGCGTCATTTTCAACGGATAACCATAACATCCGGCCCGTTTCGTTTTGAAGCGGGCCATGGGGAATCATGATTACCACCTATCTCCTCTATATCATCCTTGGTGCGTTTGCCGGTGTCTTTGCAGGGCTTCTCGGTATTGGTGGCGGGCTTGTCATTGTGCCCATGCTCAATATCGCCTTCGAGTTACAGAATTTCCCGGATGTTCACATCCAGCACGTGGCATTGGGGACTTCGTTGGCAACTATTATCTTTACGTCCATGTCCAGTATGCGTGCTCATCACAAACGTGGGGCCATCAACTATTCGGCCTTTTGGAGGCTGACGCCCGGTATCATCACCGGAACCTTCCTTGGCGCGTGGTTTGCCTCGATTCTATCGACCATGTTTCTGAAGGCATTGTTCGGAATTTTCCTTTTCTACGTAGCCACGCAAATGCTCACAGGCAAGAAAGCGTCAGCTTCTCGGGAATTGCCCGGAGCAGCGGGAATTTTCGGTGTGGGAAACGGTATCGGGATATTTTCTGCTTTGGTCGGTATCGGCGGTGGTACGCTGACAGTTCCTTTTCTCTCCTGGTGCAACCAAACCATGCATACGGCCATTGCCACGGCGGCGGCGGTGGGGTTGCCCATTGCCTTGGTCGGAACAACCGGTTTCATAATTAATGGTCTTGGTGTTGAAGGAATTCCCGGTCCTCATGTCGGATATATTTATATCCCGGCTTTTCTCGGCATCATATCCACGAGTATATTGACCGCTCCTCTTGGGGCGAAATTGGCTCATTCCCTGCCGGTAGACAAGCTTAAGCGGATTTTTGCTCTTTTGCTCTATGTCGTAGGCACGAAGATGTTGTGGAGTGCCTTCATGTAGCGTATCCCACCGGGATGCTCACACGATGGAACGCTCGTAACGGCTACCGAGAGTCGTTGACTCTCGGTATGCCTTTGGTCGTCAGTATGATGTCATCGACAGTGATGACTTTTACTGATCGGATATTCTTGGGAAATTATTCCCTTGAAGCACTTGGTGCCTCTCTCCCTGCAAGTATTCTTGCTTTCCTTTTTCTGTCTTTTTTTATCGGAGTGGTTGAATACACCGGTGTCTTTGTCTCTCAGTACACGGGGGCAGGGAAACTGGAGCGTGTCGGGGCTGCGCTCTGGCAGGGACTTTGGTTTTGTCTCCCTGCGTGCCTGGTGTTGGTGATTCTCTGGTTTTTGGCTGTTCCTCTTTTTGATTTCGGCGGGCACCCGGTGCCCATTCGAAGATTGGAGGTCATTTATTTTAGAATCCTGATCCTTGGAAATATTCCAGCCCTGATCGGGATATGTCTTTCCTGTTTCTTTTCCGGGAGAGGGTTGACCAAGCCTCTCATGCTTATCAACCTGATTGCGGCCGGAATTAATATCCCTTTGGATTACTGTCTGATAAATGGATTTGGTCCATTCCCCGAGCTTGGTATTGCCGGTGCCGGGTTAGCGACTGTTTGCGGGTTTACCTTTCCGGCCATCTGTTTCGCTTTTTTGGTTTTTACCAAGAAGAATGAATCACTGTACCGGGTTCGGTCTGCCTACAAGCTGGATCGCCGTCTTTTCCTCCGCTTCCTGCGGTTTGGTATGCCTGGAGGATTGCAGTTTTTTCTCGATATGTTCGGCATTTCCTTTTTTGTATTCATGGTCGGGCGGATTGGCCCTGTAGAACTTGCCGCAACCAATATAGCTATCTCCATCGATACGCTGGCTTTTCTGCCCACCATAGGAATGAGTATTGCCGCAAGCATCATGGTGGGGCAGGCCATGGGCAGGAAATCTCCAGACCAGGCCGCATTTGCGACACATTCTGTTTTGCACCTGGCCCTGGCATACATGGGTGGGATGGGAATATTGTTTCTTCTCATGCCGGAAATGCTCATGGAGCTTTTCAGAACCCATGAATCTTCAGGGACGGACTTTACCGAAGTTGTCACTATGGGGACAGTCCTTCTGCGGTATGTCGCTGTCTTTACCTTGATAGATGCCGTGGCGCTCGTTTATATCGGTGCCTTGAAGGGAGCAGGTGATACCCGGTTCATTATGTTGACCATGGGCTGCGCTTCGTTTGGATGTATTGTTTTGCCCATTATGGTCATGAACCAGCTGGGTATCCAGTCCATTCACGGTCCTTGGCTGTGCCTGCTCACCTATGTCCTGATTCTGGCTGTGACATTCATGGTTCGATTTCGGCAAGGTTCGTGGCGGACTCTGGAAGTTATAGAGTAACACGATCGGGATGGGTGAAGCCCGGATTTGAAGAGAAGGGTGACTGTCAACCTCATCTGCTCTCATGGTATAAGGGGAAAAAACACATTGGGGCTGTTGCATCTCAGTTCACGATCTATGCGTGAGCGTGTCTCTGCTCAAGTTTGTGATTCTGTCAGAATGCTTTTTATACGGGCACAAGTCTTTTCCTATGGAAGAGGAAATGGGTTGTGGTGGATGCCCTCAATATGTTTTCTATAAATGATGAAAAGACAGAAGGGGCGACCGTCAGGGCGGGATTGTCAGATGACTTCGTTTTCGACTTAAGAAATATTCTCTTGAGAATTGTATTCACGCTTTCGGTGAAAGCGCTAGATATTATGAAAAATATTTTTCCAGAAACAATCCCCCGGAAACCGATGTCTACGGGGGATTCGTTTTATTCGTCAATAATTATGGAAAACGTTTTGGTGGCATCAGCCACATCTCTTTTAGTTTTCTTATCAGTTCGTTTTATTGGGGCAGGGTGTCGTATGTCGTGTCTGCGACTTCGAGTGTCTTAACCAGTTCACCCTCAAGGGCAAGGAACTTGTAGAGGGAAAAAGTACGGTTTGACTTGGCGGTTTCAAGCAGGACAGAGTTGCTAAAGACCTCGTTGATGGAGTCAAGAACATCAAGCAATGAGCGTTGACCAACGTTGAATTGCATCAGATACATATCACGGGATTCCATGCTGTACTGAAGCGCTTCTGTATGTTTTTCAATTGTTTCGATTGATGTTTCATAATCGGACCAAGCCGTCTTCACCTGACGGGTGAGATCGTCGATGATGTTTTCCAAATCAGCCTTGGCTTCATTGACACGGGCATCGGCTTCCTTGATCTCATTATAGTCGGTACCGCCGTTGAAAAGATTCCAAGAGACAGCCAGCATGGCCCTGTCGTCTCTGAGATGCGTCTCCGAACCGTCCAGATGATCAGTATGGCGCGAGCTGAGTTGAACGTCTACATTGGGGAGCATATCTGATTCAGTTCTTCCCTTGTCCCGTTCGGAAACATCGACTTCTGCTTTGTACGTTTTGATCTTGGGGTTGTTGTCCAATGTCTTTTCCAACACGTCGGAAAAGGCTGCGGGAATGAAATCAGGACTGAAAGTGGCATCGTCAAGAACCGTCGGTGTTAGGCCGGTGATGCGGTAGTATTCGGATTCTGCAGTTGCCAGGCTTCCTTTGTAGGTGATCAACGTCGTTTCAGCTCGAGCAACACGGCCTCTGGCCTGCATTTCGTCGGCCTTGCTTCCGGCTCCGCCTTCCACACGCTCGACAATCGACCCGAGGACGTCCTGGTGGGCGGCAATGTTGACTTTGGCCAATTCCATGAGCTTGCGCTCACGAACTATATCGATATGCGCTCTGATAGCATCGAGACCGACGCTTTCAACATTGTCAATGAGGCGAAATTTGGCAGAATCAAGACGCGCTTCAGACCCCTGATACTCATTGTAGCGGTCCATTCCATCAAAAACATTCTGCGTGAGACTGACAGTCGTGTCCGAAGTGCTACGGAACTGATTGTTGATGCTATTGGCTCGAGTGGTCGCACTGTCATAACGCTGGTATCCGATGTCGGAACTCAGGTTGAGGGACGGGAAGAAGCGACCGAGTGAGGCTGCAAGATTTCGGGAGAGCGCTTCACGGTTATAAAGCAAGGATTTGATCTGAGGATGATGTTTGACTGCTGCGATAACACTCTCCTTGACGGAGGTTGTTCCATCAACATCGGCTAAGGCTGGAGTTGTTATAACAAGAGCGCATAGAGCAGCAAATATAAATCTTTTCATAGGTTATCCGATGTTTTGTAAAAGTGTCCGTGAATATTGAAAAGGTTTTTAGCTTTATTTCTATGAAAAATCAACCTCAATCCCAAAAAAAGCCCGACTCCATTTGGAGCCGGGCTTTGGTATGAGCGGGTTTATGAGTTGTGACCGGAGTCGATCATGTACTGAATGAGGTCATCTGAATGGGTTGCGGCATCAACCCCGGTGGAGTGGCTGTCAAGATCGGTCTGAGTCACACCCAGGAGCTTGACGATGACATTATTATCGTGGTCGTCACCCACCAGAACCTGAGTATATTGGATGGAATTTTCCGTTACCGTGGTAATATCCTTGACCGACATTCCGTCACCCATTTCCAGAGCATCGGTGCCGACAACGAAGTCATTGACCACGATTTCGCTGTGCGACTGGTTGAGAGCAGACTGGTCGATGAACAGTGTGTCATTTCCATCGCCAGTGGTGACGACATTATGGCCGCTTCCGGCATTGATGAAGTCATTGCCGGAGCCAGCGTCAATGGTGTCGTTGCCGCCTCCGCCGTATATGAAGTCGTTTCCTTCTCCGCCGATCAGAATGTCGTTGCCATCTCCGCCGTATATGGCGTCGTGTCCGGCTCCACCATCTATGTAATCACCTGTCATATGAGAGCCGTAGTGATTGTGGTGTCCGCTGTCACTGGTATTGTCCACAGCCATGATGAAGTCATCTCCGGGGGTGCCGAGCAGCGTATCCGCATGATGGGTGCCGAGGATTTCGGAATCGAATTCGCGGTGAACCTGAACATCATCTAGCAGAATGCCGAATGTGTCATTATGATCGCCATGTTCGGTGAAGAGCAGCTCCGCATGATCGGTCGGTGCCTGGACATCCAGGCTTATGGTGTTCCAGCCGGAGTCGGAACCGTCGTAATCGAAGGTTGTGACCTCTGTGGAACCGGGTTGTGTGACCTCAAAGACATGGTCAACGGCATTCCAGGCGACAGTGGCAACCAGCACGCCTCCCAATGAGACATCAAAGTCGTTGGTTTCACCAGCTGTCCCGGGACGCGGGGCAAACGCGAAGCTCAGGTTGACCATCTCTCCTGCCTTGGTCGCGATGATCTGTGACAGGGAGTCCACGTCATTGGCGGAATCCAATTCAATGAACTGGTTCCCGTCAGCTGCGTTCTTGCCCATATGGTTATTCCAGATTTCAATATCGCCGTCAGAAGGATTGCTCCAGTTGTCAACGCCATCAGTCTGTGTCCAGCTGCCGTAAATTCTGTCTGAGGATTCAAAGCTCGGGTTGAGCACGATCTGGCTCGAGACATCCACGTCAACGACAGAGATTGTCGTTGTTGCCACGTTGCTGGAAGTGCCGGATTCGTCGAAGAGGGTTACTTCAACGACACGGTCCGTCACGTCGGGGTCAGATGAGGCATGGTTCTCATAGGTGATGGAGTGAATGGCTTCCTGGTAATCGCTGATGGGCATGGTTCCGGACAGCGTGACCGTGATGGTGTCGCCGTTGTCAACAACCTGTGCGGTGATGCCGTCGGGCAGGGCGTCCGTGTTGAGAATGTCACCATCGTGGGCGTTGGTGAGGATAATGGTCGCGCTGGACATCCGGCTGGAGTCCTCATCGCTGATGGCCACGTCTCCGGCAATGGAAACGCCTTCGTGATTTTCAACCCATGTGGTGGCGTAGTCGGATGTGCCGTCATCCACAAGATTCACAGTGGCTGAGATATCATCGAAATCATCGTCGTCCCATGTGCCCAATTGGTCATCAACTTCCACCGACAGGGAGCCGTCGGCGTTGGTTTCGAACCGGAAGGAGGCTTCTTCGCCGTTCGGGTTGAACTGGGCTATGTCGAATTGAACATCCACGGTGTCGTTGCCCATGGCCAGTGCCCAATTCCCGTTATCCATCACAAAATGCATTTCCGATCCGAGTTGGTCGGCGGAGAATTCTCCGCCTGCATCGGAAACCAGGAAGAAATGGACGTCCTGGTCTCCTTCGAAGGTCGCGATCACATTATTGAGAATGCTCACATCCTTGCTGTCAGTGAGAATGATCTCAGGATTGCTCGGAGTGCCGTCTTCCACAAAGTATATGCCGAGCATATTGGTGTAGCCGGCATGTTCGCCATCGTAAACGACCTGACTGCCGTCACCGAGATCCAAGACCGGGGCTTCATGCGTGATGGTATCCGGTGCATCATACGTGAGCGTGACTGTGGAGGCGTTCCCTGTCAGGCCATCGGAATCAACAGGATAGTACTCAAAGGAATCCCCGCTGCCGAATTCAGCATCGACGGAGCGCAGCTCCCAATTTGAAGAAGAGTCGGAATCCGTGGAGAATTCGATACGATCAAAGAGTTGACCGTTGAGGATATCCTGGCCGATGGTGACGACGCTTTCCAGCCCCGATTCAGGGGCGTATACTTCGCCCTGGGCCACGATGGTGTCTCCGTTGTAGGCAACCCATGTGGCAGTGGCTCCAACACTGCCTCCCTCGGCAAAGTCAGAGCCGAGACCGTCAAAAGTGACTTCTGCGGTAGAGACCTGTGCTCCGTCAAAGGCAACTGTGATCACTTCGCCGCTGTTGATGCCGTTTCCGTCATTGTCACCGATGCCGACCCCCATGTGGTTGGGATTCTCAGCATTGTACTGGGTCAAGGCTCCATCGTTGCTGGAGACGGTCACGGAGATGGTGTCAGATACATGCAGGACACGGGTGTTGGCATCCACTTCCGTTCCCCAGTTGTCAATGCTCTGGTCGCCCTCATGGCGGGTGCCGAGGAAAACTCCCGTAGCATCCGGTCCGTCGGTACTGTCGGAAGCGACATAATTGATGTCGTTTACATTATATTCTTGTCCAACCACGATGGCATTGCCGTGATCATCGACCAGGGAACCGTCAGTGGGCAGGCTCTTGATAACCACGGTGTTCACCGAACCGTCTTCCACGTCGAGCACATGGCCGCCGAAGTCGATTGCAACGGATTGCCCGTGATCAACATGGGTGGCAAAGCTGTCACTTGTCGGCTCGTTGGTTGTCAGGACATCCGGCGTAATTTCAATGGAAACCGAGGACTCGTTTCCAGCCAGACCGTCATTATCGACGGGGACATAGGTAAACGAGGTGTCCAGGCCGTATTCAGCCTCAACATAGCGCAGTTCCCAGTTGGAACCGGACGACGAGTCCGTGGTAAAGGTGATGGTATCGAACAGTCCTCCGTCGATCATGTCAGTCGTGATGGTCAGCTGTTCGAAGAGTGTGTCATTGTCGACGGCATTTTCCACCACGCCAGAGCCGACAACTTCACCATCAAGAGTTGCGATCCAGACCGCCTTGGCCTGTTCTCCGCTCTCTGCTTCAAAGTGGCTGCCGAGTCCGTCAAGACCGACTTGGGCCGTGGAGACCACGCCGCCAAGCGAGACAGAGATGGTTTCTCCCGATTCAATACCGTTTCCATCATTATCAGCGATGCCGCTTCCGATGTGACTGGGATCATTTTCATCGTACTGTTGCAGGGCGTCCCCTATTCCGGCGTTGACGATGGAATAATTGCCATCGCCGTCCTGAACCAGTTCGCCCGTGCCGCTGGTGACAGTTACGGTGTGTCCGTCAACTTCTTGTGACAGGGTTGTTGTGCGGACATCGTCGCTGTCCGCGCCCCAGTTGGTGAGTCCCGGATCGTTCCCTTCCTTGCTCCCAAGCAGGATTGTGGAATGGTCGGTCTCCTCCGCCTGGAAGGAAAAGGACCCTTCGGACAGTGAGTAGGTGTTGCCTTCCACCACCGGTTCACCGTTGAAGTACAGAGTCCCTGAATCGGCGTCCGGCAGGGAGGTGATAATCACGTCAGTGACAGTGCCGTCGATGTCCTGGATATTGACATCTTCCGTGAAGTCGATGGCAATAGGTGCATGCATGGTGTCACCGGAGACCGTGAAGTCTGTGCTGGTAGGCGGTTCGTTGACGACCACATTCAAGACGTCATTGACAGTATGCCCATCGCCGTCTGTTACGGTCACCACGATGTCGTAATTGTTGTTTCCATCCAGATCAGCAGAGTCGGAGACGGTTATAATTCCGGTTTCAGAATCAATCGAAAATGGTGAGTCAGGATCGGTTATGGAGAAACTGAGGTCTGTGGAGTCCACATCAGAGGCAAAAGCCGTGGCTATATATGTGCCGTTGGCGACTCCCTCGTTAATTTCCACCGGCCCGGATTCGATTGAATCGACGCTATGAAGTGAGATATTGTCAATGACGTTTGCGTAATTGTCGTTATTGTAGGACGCCAGAACGAGTTCTCCCGAGGTTTCGCCTTCTCCTACTGTTATGACTACAGTACCGGTTTCCCAGTTCACATCGTCCGGGTTGTACGTAGCGACAAGTTCACCATTCCAGTAAACTTCGATATTGCCGCTGTCCGCTTCGCCGAGATTTGAGCCTCGATCGAAGAGGTCAAGCTCAAGAATATACTGTCCTTCGCTCAGGCCTGAAATCTCTTGTGAGATGACCAAGGCCTCGTTCCCACCCACGCCGGTGTCAATCACGTTGTCGCCATCGGATGCGCCTATGATGCCGAAACGGTCGCCGCTCATGGCTTCCCATCGGTCGCCTTCGACCAGAGTCCATCCCTCAGGGGTGTGTCCCTGTGCCCAGTCGCCCGAATCAATGGTGACATCTTCAAAGCTGCCGTTGATGACAAGGTTGTGGCCTGAGACGCCGGTTGCAAAGTCGATGACCGTGGGATCATCCACCGCGTCAACGGTCAGGCTGGCTGTTTGCTCCGTGGACAGTGTTCCATCCGTCACCGAATAATTGAACTCGACATCGCCGTTCCAGTTAGCGTCGGGGGTAAATGTCCATGTTCCGTCATGGTTGTCAGTCAGTGTGCCATGCCCATCTGCCAGGCTCAAATTGTCAATGGACAGGGAATCGCCGTCCACATCGGAAGCTCCGGCCAGCAGTTGGTCTGCACTGAAGGTAATGGAACCGTCTCCACCGATACCGTCCTCACTCATATGTCCAAGATCGATATCAGTCGCAGTGGGGGCTTCGTTCACATCCCCGACATTGATGGTCAGGGTCTTGGTGGTGGAGAGGTCTCCATCAGTAACCGTGATATCCACGGAGTAGGAATCCTGATTCTCATAGTCGAGAGTCGCGCCCTCGGCCAGTGTGATGACACCGGTGACAGCATCAATGACGAAAGGTGTACCGTCTGCGATGGAGAAGCGCAGATCTTCGTCCGGGGTATCGACATCGGTTCCGAGCGCCGTGGCCACATAGGTTCCGGCTGCGGAATTCTCGGTAATGGTCACACCTGATCCTGCATCATCAGAAACAGCATATAAGCTGATATTGTCGACCACATTGCCATATCCGTCATTGTCGGAGGATTCGAGCACCAGTGTGCCGGAGGTTTCATCTGCGCCAACGGTGATGTTGATAGTGCCGGTTTCCCACTCGGTATCACCTGGATTGAAAGTGCCGACCAATTCTCCGTTCCAGTAGACATTGATGGCCCCGCCATCATCTCCACCCAGATTGGAACTTCTGTCGAACATGTCCAGAGTCAGGACATAGTCACCTTCGCTCAGACCGGTGACTTCCTGGGAAATGACCAGGGCTTCATGGGTGCCGACACCGAAATCGATGACGTTGTTGCCATCAGATGCGCCGTCAATACCGAAGCGGTCGCCGCTCATGACTTCCCATCGGTCGCCCTCGACCAGTGTCCACCCCTCTGGGGTGTGCCCTTGCGCCCAGTCGCCGGAATCGATGGCAACATCTTCGAAGCTGCCGTTGACGATGTAATTCGTGCTTGTATCCAGAGAGCTGAAATCGAGATCAGGGGCTTCATTGACGTCGCCGATACGGACGGTGAAAGAGACGGGATCGCCGGACAAAGCTCCTTCGGCAGGAGTGTCGGTGGGGACTACCGTGACGGTGTAGCTGGCGTTGGTTTCATAATCAAACCCGGAATCCCCCACAGCCACGACCTTGTCACCGTCGATGGTGAACATACCGCTGACATCATTGCCATCGGCGTCAATGACGCTGACGATTTGATAGACTACATCGTGCCCTTCGACATCGGTGGAGATCAACTGTGCAACAGTCGTATCGTCAGTGATGTTTTCAAGAACGCTGAAGACCGGGTTGCCTGCATCATCCGAAGCGTTGACGACGATGTTGTCTATTCCGAATGACTCGTTGTTCAGGGCTTCGTTGAGCGTTGACCCCAACCCCAAAGTAACGGAGTCTCCAGGATTTTCGATAGTGAGGGTGACATGATGAATTTGATCCTCATAGCTGCCGAATCCCTTGTTGGTCGTCCCTGGTTCGGTGGCAGTGAAGGTCCAGGTTATCGTGCCGCTTTCCGTTTCTACCGTTCCGGTCCTGACCACGGCATTGTCTTCATCACTGTAGTCCATGTTGCTGCGTTCCAGCGGGATAGTGATATCATTGCCGTCTACCGTGATGATGAGATCATCATGCCCCCATGCATTGTCGGTCTGGGTCCATGAATCGATTTCGTACATGTCAAAGTCAATGGTGACTGAATCAGCACCGTCCACGACATCAAAGGTCTTGACCGTGGAATCTCCTGTCCCGAATCGGCCGAGGAAGTCGGTAAAGACTCCATCGGTTTCGGTGACTGTGTTGTTGCTCCATCCTGTTGCCCCGTGTTCGAAATCATTTGCATAAGAAACAACATCCGTAATCTGTGGTGCATCATTCGTCCCATTGACGGTGACCGTGATGGTCTGTGAGTCGGTGCCATCGGCCGAAGTCACGGTAAAGGTCTCCGTGAATGAGTCGCCGGTCCCAAGCTGCTGCACTTCAGAGAGAGTGTTGTCGATGGTGTAGGTCCATTGCCCGTCTTCGGTAATGGTCAGGTGTCCCAGATTATCAGAATCATCTACATTGGTGTCGAAAAGGGCCTGGCCGGAATCCGCATCACTGATGGAAAGAGTGCCCGAGGTCGTCAGGGAAACATCCTGATCAACATTCGCTCCAAGCTCTGTCACCGACCCTACGGCCGAGTCTCCCGTGTCCACGTTGATATGGGCGATATCGTTTGTTCCGTTGACGGTGATTGTCAGGGTTGCGCCGTCTGAAGCCGCGCCATCGGAAACGG